>DASYGC010000820.1:0-4208 GCA_036000225.1 Ktedonobacterales bacterium
CAGGCACGTGAAATGTGGCATTTGCCTCGGAGACTCTGGCAGCGGTGTCTGAGGTCTCGTGACCACGGTGAGCGGGCACGCCCGGGCCCCTTCGAATCCTTCGCTCATGTTCTCGCGTTGCCGTCCTGTCGCGATGCGCCAGGTTCAGACCGGCGCGATGGGATGGGGCACTTTCACATAGAGCGCGGTGTCGCCACCGAAGGTGCCGACCAGCGTGTAGTGCGCGGCCATCCACTCACGAAAGCCGGGTACCGTGTTGAAGCGCCCGCTGTAGAACAGGACCGCGGTGACGCGCGGTGCGCGCACGGCCAGTTCTAGCTGAGTGATGGTCAAGTAGCCGCTGGCGATACGCACCTCCGAGGTGTCTACCAGTTGGGGTGGCACGTCACGACCGGCAAGGCCCACGATGAATTGATCGTCGGCGACGACCAGATCGCCTGGCTGGGTAACCGCCGCCAGCGCCTGGGCCGCGCGTGTCTCGCTGACGGGCACCGCTGCCGCTGCTGGGAGCTGGACCAAGCCGGCGAAGATGCCCCAGACGACGACCAGCGCGAGCATCGCCCATACGAGTAGCCGTGGCGCCAAGGCGCTGGAGGTCTCTGTATGGGGCGCGGGTGCCAGAACTCGCACGGCGACGGCGAACAGGTCGGGCAGCGCCACTGCGACACACAGCACCAGTGGCGGCACGAGCAGTGTCAGGTGATGGGGAAAGAGCGGCTGCTGGCGCAAGAGCAGCACGAGGGAGGCGAGCGTCCACAACGCGGGGAGCAGCACCACCCAGTGGCGGCGAAGCAGTCCGCAGAGCACCGCGAGGGCGCCCAGCAGTTCCAGGGGGAGCTCGCTCTGCGCACCGGCGAGCAATTGTACGTTGACATCCAGGCCGGCATCGAGCACCCGACCCGCGACCAGGTGGAACGTGACGGCCTGGTCGTAGAAGGCCGCCCATTGCCCGACGAACGGCAGCAGCACGATGGCCGCGCCCACCACCAGGCCACCGGCACTAGCCGCCAGAATGGGGAGCGACTGGCGCAGCGCCGCCAGCACGGGGGCAGTTCCTGGCCAGCGCGGATACCCCTGGTTGTCCACCAGCGCCGGGCCAACTGGCGCCAGCAGCGCGAGGCCGATGGGCACGAGCGCCACGGCATCGAAGAGTTTCGCGCCGCAGCCGAGCGCGAGCACCAGCCCGGCTAGCGCTGCCAGCCCCAACCGCCGTGCGCCATCCGCGCGCGCGGCCAGCAGCGCGAGGGCTACGCTGGCCAGCGCGAGCGCCAGCGCGGGGACCTCGGCCTGCAAGGTGTAGGATTCACGCAGATAGCGCGGGTCGGTCGCCAGCAGCACGAGCGCCGCCAGTCCGATCCAGCGTCCGCCAAGCGCGCGGCCAATCACATACACGGCCGTCAGGCCGACCAGAGAATACAGCAGCACTGCCAGCCGAGCGGCCACCAGCGATTGACCCAGGAGCAGATAAAGCGGATAGAGCATGAGCAGGAAGAAGGGTGGCTGCGACGAGAACACCGCGCTGAAGAGCGGCTGGCCCTCGGCCATCGCGCGCAATGACTGCCAGTAGACACCCTCGTCATAATCGTGCACACCGCCGCCCAGTGGCCAGAGACGCGGTAGGATGGCCACGGCCAACGTCAGCAGCACCAGCCAGGTGGACAGACTGATGGGGCGGCGCGCGCGCGGCGGTCGGTCGCGCGCGGGCGCGCTGGGAGAACTGGTGGTACTGCCAGTCATGGCGCGCTGCCTCCCTGAGCATGGTCTGATACTACGTTTGGATGAAGGCTACGCATTACGAGACCCCAGAGCGCACACCCGTGCGCGACTACGGAGACAACGCGAGCCCGGAGCGCACAGCCGTGCACGACTACGAAACGCCACCGATCAGCCGAACTTGGTATGAGGTATCTGCCGGTCATGGGGCCGCCGGTGCCGATCGAGGCTGGTCCTAGAGCAGCATACGCGCCGGAGCAGATGCTGTAAAGAGGACCAGGTGTTGTGGCGCGGGGGGGCACGGTCGTGGTCGCGGGCGAACCTGAACGCGCCTAATTGCGGCGCATGTTAGGATAAGGACGAGCGAGCCTGTCTGCCAGAGTGGCATGAGGATGGACATGCGTGAGCGGACAGGGCAGTGGGCGCGATGGGGAGGGCATTATGGCGGATGTGGGCGCGAGCGCGGGCGCTTCGGGCGGACTGCGGCGTGTACTCAGCTTCAGAACGGTCGTGTCAACGAGCACAGGGCTGGCGTATGCGGCCATCAGTCTCTTCGCGTGTATTCAACTGGCGGCCTATCTCGCGGGCGACGCGGCCTGGGTCGCGTTGCTGATTGCCGGTGGGCTGGCGGTGCTGGCCGCGCTGTGCTTCTCAGAACTCAACGCGCTGTACCCATCGGCGGCGGCTATTAGGCAATACATGCGCGCGGCCCTCAACGAGGGGACCTCGCTGACCATCTCGTATGCCTATGTGCTGACGATCGTGGCGGTGATCGCCGCTGACAGCTTCGTCGTCGGGAGCGCCATTAGCTTCGCGTTCGCGCCGCTGCCAGTCGTCTCGGCGGTGCCAACCGTGGTGTGGGTGCTCATCATCCTGGCGCTTGCCACGGGAGCGAACCTGCTGGGTATTCGCATCGCCGGCCTTTTGCAGGATCTGACGACGTATGCGCTGTTGGTTTCGTTGGCGGCGATTTCACTGATCGCGCTGGCGCATGGCGGCTTCCAGCTCACCGACCCGGTGCGAGGGGCGTTTCGCAATGGTCCACTCAACCTGATTCAAGCCGTGGCGGTCGGCATATTCGTATTTTCGGCCTTCGAGTGGGTGACGCCGCTGGCCGAGGAGGTGACCGACTCGCGTATGATCCCGCGGGGCATGCTGCTGTCACTGGGGCTGCTCTTCGTGTCCTATGCGCTGTTCACCGTCGCGGCCACCCATCTGGTGGGACTGCGCGTGCTCTGTCCGCCGGCGAGTCAGCCGTCGTCCTGTGTGGTGGTGCCGCAGATGTTGCTAGGACGGGCGGCCCTGGGCCAGGCAGGGGTGTGGTGGATGCTGCTCGCGACGCTGTTCACCGGGGTTATGACGTTCAACGGTGGCTTCGCGACGGCCTCGCGGTTCCTCTATGCGGCGGCGCGCGAGGCGACCTTGCCGCGCGTGTTCGCGCGCCTGAGCCTGGGGCGCGCGGTGCCGTGGGTTGGCGTCGTGGCGCTGGCGGTGGCCTCGGCGGTGGTGGCGGTGGTGATCTTTCTTACCCAGGAGTACATCATTTTGACCCTGGTTGGCGCGGTACTCGAGGCGCTGATCTACGCCGTGGCGGGCCTCTGTGTGATTCAACTGCGCCGGCGCCAGCCTCGGGCGGCACGCTCGTTCCGTATCGCGGGCGGGTGGACGATTCCAATTGTGACCATCGCGATCTTCACGCTGCTCGGGCTGGCCGCTGGGGTGACGGCAAATACCTCACCGCCATTCTTGCCGCTCCTGATCACGCTGTTCCTGTTCGCCCTCTCGTTCCTCTATGTGTGGCTCGTCGTGCCCCGGCTCAAGGCGGCCGAGGTCGCACGCACGCGGCACACCGGCCGGCGGCGGCCAGTGCGGCCCGTGGTGGCCGCGCCGCTGAATCCACCAGTGGGGGAGGCGCTGCCAGCGAGCGATGAACCGGGTCAATGAGGAGCGCGCGCACCGGCCGTGTCTGGTGCTGGAGCGGAGCCAAACGGGTGCTCAACTTGACAAGTCAGGCACCCACGGGCGATACTATAGGTGACGAGCAGGTTGCGCGCGACCGGCCGGCGCGATGCGCAATGACGTGTTGTGAGGCCGCGGTGAGATGACGCGATCGCTTGAATTTGGCCACGGCCGCCACAGTATGTGCGCAGGTGAGGTGGCAGAAGCGGATGGATTCAGTCTTTGGCAGTACGTATACAAGATGATCCGCGGGCCGAGCGGCCCGCACGTGAAGGCCAATTGGCCAATGTTCCTGGTAGTGGCGGGGTGGTGCGGGGGGACGTGCGGTACGGCGTTTGGCACGTACAGCCGCGAATGCAACATTGGAGCGCTTCGACCCCGTGGCCCAATCATCCGGCGGTGATGTCTCCCCTCCCCCGTCTGGCACGATCGTCGGCGCTGACCCTCACGCCAGTGCCGCGCATGAGTCCGCCACCCGCGCCGCGGCCACGGCCGGTCCACACCGTGCCACCGGTGCCGTCGTCGCACTCACCGGT
>DASYGC010000821.1:0-4222 GCA_036000225.1 Ktedonobacterales bacterium
GGAGCCGCTCCACCACCCAGCGACGCGGCCTCTTGGTCGGGTCAGCACTTCTGGCGTGCGCCTTGTCTTCATGGCGCGGGCGAATATGGGGAACGTAGCCGCGCGCGGTAACAGCCTCGGCGGTACGCTCGCCCGCACAACCCGCGTCGAGGCACAGATGCTGTGGCCCCTCATCGTCGGGCTGCTCCACCATGACGGCCTCCAGAGTCAGCGTGACCAGATTCGTATCATGGACGTTGGCCCCAGCGACCGCTATCGCCAGCGGCAAGCCATGCCCCTCACTCAACTGACTACGCTTGGTCCCGCGCTTGCCGCGATCGGTGGGATTGCGGCCGGTCGCGGCGCCGCCGAAAGGGGCCTTGGTCATCACTCCATCCAAGCTTTGCCACTCCCAGTCAATGCCCACCAACTCGTCGAACTCCTGCAGTCCTGCCGCCCACATCCGCTGGAAGAGCCCATCGGCTTCCCAGAGACGGAAGCGGTCGTAAACAGTCGTGCTCGCGCCGAGTTCGTGCGGCAGCGCATTCCACTGGATACCCGTGCGCAGCACATACAGGATGGCGCCGAGCATTTGCCGGTCGCTGCGAGGCGGGCGGCCCCCTTTGGGCTTGGGCGGGCGTGGAGGAATGAGCGGGCGAACTCGCTCCCATAGGGCATCACTCAGTTCCCATGGATGGCTCCGGCCCATGCTCAATCCCCTCCGCCACAAACAGCTGTTGCCACGCCAGGCGCGCGTCTGCCCTGGCCGTGATGCCGTCCGCGATATCGTCCAGCGCCGCAAACACCTGCCACGGGGTTGCCTGCGTCTCCTCAGCAATCCAGCGACAGACTGCGGCTTCCAACTGGTCGTCCCGCTTGCCGCGCCACCAGCCATCGGCGACGGCCACCAGCAAGTCCTCCGGCTGCCGTGCCGGGTCCTCTGCCCACTGGCTGTGCGTCCGGGCGAAGCGGACAAGATCATCGGGGAAGCCCTGCGCGCGGAGCAGCCCTTCACCCGCCAGTTCGTGCGCATGACCGGGCTGAGTCAGTTCCTCAGGATGGGTCGTCTTGCCGATGTCGTGGATGGCTGCCCCCATGTGCACGGCTGTGCGGTCATAGGTGAGAGTTGGCCACTCGGCATCAAAGCGCGCAGTCAGCCTGCAGGCGACATCGTGGACCAGCGTGAGATGAGCGACCAGTCGAGGCGGTGCCCCTAGGCGACGCAAGAGGTCGGCGACCTCAGACGGCAAGGGCTCCACGTTCACGGGGTACCTCCTCAGTGCTACGGTGCCCTGAGGATACCAAAGTTTCCGAATAAGGTCTAAGAACAAACGCGAGGTTGGCGCCAGTGGCGGGCGTGAGTGGTAGGGCAGGCTTGTGGAAGGAATGCCACGACCAATCTCGTTCCGGCGGGATGAATGGTTTGTCGAGGATGCGGGCGCATATCCATGCGCCCCTACGACATCGCTGCTAATCCTGGTCCGGCGGGCGGGGTAGTAATTCGGGCTCGCCGACTGAAGCTCGGCTGCTAATCCTGGTCCGGCGAGGGTAGCGATAGGTGGGGGTAGCGGGCACGTTGACAGCGGCCCACTCGCGACGGTACTCTGCTTGCGGCATACGATCATACGAAACGGAGTGGCACCCATTATGGCCGATCACGCGCATCTCACACGCCGCGTCTTCATCAGTTCGACCTCCGTGGACCTGCGGGCCCACCGCGAGCGCGTGCGCGATACGCTGCTGAGCCTGGGACTCTTCCCGGTAGGCATGGAGCAATTCGGCGCCCAGGGCAGCGGCGATGCCACCAGCGTTTCCACCAGCAAGGTGGCGGGCTGCGATGTCTACCTGGGCATCTTCGCCTGGCGCTATGGCTATGTACCCGCCGGCACGCCGCTTTCCGTCACGCATCAGGAGTACGAGGAGGCCGCGCGCCTGGGCATGCCGCGCTATGTGCTGGTCGCCGATCCCGCCACCGAGGCGCCCGATGGCCCCGAGGCGCTCTATCCCGCCGCCGTGCGCGATCCCGAGCACTGCGCCGAGCTGGATGCCTTCCGCGCCGAGCTGTTGCGCGCGCATGTGGTGGATTTCTTCACGACGCCGGAAGACCTGGCCGTGCGCGTGGCCACCGCGCTGCACAGTTACATACTGCAACTGCAGCGCGAGGAGCTAGCCGCCGGTCCACGCGCGCCGCATACGCTGCCGCCACGCGCGGCGGCGTTTGTCGGACGCGAGGCCGAGCTGCCCGCGCTGTGCGAGATGCTGCGTGCCGGACGCGGCTCCGGACAAGCGGTGGCGATCGCGGGCATGGCGGGCGCGGGCAAGACCGCGCTGGCGGCGGAGGCACTGCACGCGCTGGACAGCGATGCCGGCGCTTTCCCCGGTGGGACCACCTGGGTGCGCTGTGAGGGACGTTCCGGCCAACCAGGATTGACGTGGCTCTACGATCAACTGCTCGGCGCCTGGAACAGTACGCTGGCTCCGGAAGAGGCCGCCCGTGCCCGCACGCCGGATGAGGAGATCGAGCTGCGCGAGCGCGCGCTGAGCGCGCGGCTGCAGCCCGCTGGCCAGACGCCCCAGTCCGCGCTGGTGCTGCTGGACCACGTCGAGCGCGACCTGCCGCTGGGCCGGGCGCTGGGCACGCTGGCGCCGCTGGGTATCAGCGTGCTGATCGCCGCCCGCCATGAGCCGGCGTCGCCACGGCTGCGCCTGTTTCCGCTGGATGTGCTCGGCGCCGCGCCCGCCACACAACTCTTCGCGGTGCGCTATGCCGACCGTGGCGGCGACTGGGAGCCAGCCCGCGATGAGGCGGCGGCGGCCGCGGTGGTGGAGGCGCTGGGCCGGCTGCCGCTGGCCATCGAACTGGCGGCGGCGCGCGCCGCCCGCGCGCATACCGGCGTGGCCGCGCTGGCCGGCGAACTGACCGAGGCCGACCGCCTGGGCCGCCTGCGCGATCCACTGGAGCCAACGCGCGGTGTGCGCTACGCCTTCGAGCAGAGCCTGGCCCTGCTCAATCCGATCCAGCGCGCGCGCTTCGCCGCCCTCGGCCTGCCCGATGGCCCCGACTGGCCGCGCCCGACCATCGAGCGGCTGCTCTCCGCCGCGCACGGTGCCGCCGTTGATCCAGCGAGCGCGCCGCCGGGCGACGATCTGGAGGTGCTGGCCGCGCTCTCGCTCGTGGGCCTGGCGGCTCCCGAAGGCGGCGCCGCGACAGCGCCACGTGTGCGTCTGCATCCGCTGCTGCGCGATCTGGCCCGCGAGGAGTGGGCGCGCCAGCCGGGCGAGACGCAGGACGCGTGTCTGAGCGCGCTATTGGCCAGCGTCGCGGATCTGGTACACGCACAGCCCGACGACTTCGCCGTGCTGGCACGCGAGGAGGACCTGATTGCCGGCACGCTGCGCCGCGCGGCACAGGCGGGCAGCCAGCCACGCGAGGTTGGCGCGGTCGTCACGGCGCTGGACCCGTATCTCGACGTTGGTGGCCACTGGCGCCTGGGCGTGGAACTCTCCACGCTGCAACTGGCCGCGTATCAGGCGCTGGGTGACCAGGCGGGCGCCGCCACGGCGCTCAACAATCGCGGCTATCTGGCGCAGCGCCTGGGCCGCTATGCCGAGGCCACCAGCGATGCGGAACAGGCGCTGGCGCTGCGGCGCGCGCTGGGTGATGTGGCCGGGCAGGGCGAGACGCTGGGCAATCTGGGCGCGCTGGCTCGCTCGCAGGGCCAGACTGAGCAGGCGGGGGCATATTACGAGCAGGCGCTGGCGTTGCGCCGCGAGAGCCACGACCGCCAGGGTGAGGGCACCACGCTCAACAACCTGGGCGCCGTCGCCAGCGATCTGGAGCAATTGCCCGAGGCCGTGCGCTACCACGAGCAGGCGCTGGAGCTGCTGCGCGAGGTGGGCGACCGCCGGGGTCAGGGCATCGCGCTCAACAACCTGGGCGAGCTGGCCAGTCGCATGGGCCGCCCTGATGCCGCCATGCGCGCCTACGAACAGGCGCTGACGCTGCTGCGCGCGGCGGGTGACCGCGCGACCGAGGGCGCGGCGCTCAACAATCTGGGCAACCTGGCGCGCGCGCAGGGTCAGCAGGAGGCGGCGGCGAGCTACTACACTCAGGCGCTCGCCATCCGCCGCGCGCTGGGAGACCGCATCGGCGAGGGCACCACACTGCACAACCAGGGCGTGTTGCTGGGTAGCATGGGGCGCGGCGATGAGGCGACGCACGCCTTCGAGCAGGCGCTGGGCA
>DASYGC010000822.1:0-4488 GCA_036000225.1 Ktedonobacterales bacterium
AGTCGCGAGGAGTCCATGATCGCCCACCACAAGCGCCATCCCATTGCCGTGCGCTGCCGTTGGGGTGCACGCAAGGATGGCACCATCATGGCGGTTGAGGCGGAACTGATCGCCGATGGCGGGGCGTACGCTTCCACCAGCGCGGAGGTGACCAAGGTCGCGACGCTGTTCGCGACTGGTTGCTATGAAGTGCCCAACATCGCCGTGGATGGCTACGCAGTCTACACCAACAATATCCCGTGCGGCGCGTTTCGGGGCTTCGGCGCACCGCAGGCGCAGTTCGCCAGCGAAATCATGGTCACGCGGCTGGCGCATGCGCTGGGCATCGATCCCGTTGAGATGCGTCGGCGCAATTGCTATCGTGAGGGTAGTTTGGAACCCACTCAACAGCCGTTGCCACGCGGGGTCAGCGCGCTGCCAGTGCTGGAGCGTTGTGTGGAGGAGGCCCACGCGCGGCTGGGGACTGCGAATGGGTCGAGTGAGTCGGGAGCGCATGTCTCCGCGCCACATGTGCGACGGGGTGTCGGCATCGCCTGCGGCATCAAGAATGTCGGCTACTCGTTCGGCTATGCGGAGCAGTCTACCGCCACTGTCGAGCTGTTCGGCGAGGCGGAGTTGGTGCGCGCGGTAGTGCGTATCGGGGCGGCGGACGTGGGTCAGGGGGCGCATCTGGCGCTGCGCCAGATTGCTGCTGAAACGTTGGGTCTGGCGCCTGACGCCATCGAGATGGTTACGGATGATAGCAGTGTGGCGCCTAACGCTGGGAGTGCTTCGGCGTCGCGTATGACGTTGATGGGCGGCCGCGCCGTCCACGATGCGGCTTTGGCCGCGCGCGACCGGTGGAGCGCTTCCGAAAGGTACGAGGCGAGCGCGACGGTTCAGTTCCGTCCTTCAGCCACGACTCGGCTCGATCCGGCGACCGGAGCGGGCCGGCCCAATTATTGTTACGGCTACGCGGCCCAGGCCGTTGAGGTTGAGGTGAACACGCTCACGGGTCAGGTGCGGGTATTGCGCGTCATCAGCGTGCATGATGTGGGTCGGGCGATCAACCACCAGCAAGTGGAGGGGCAGATCGAAGGCTGTTTGGCACAGGCGCTGGGCTATGCGTTGCTCGAACACTTCCAGCAACGCGATGGCCACGTTTTGACGCCATATTTCAGCACCTATCTGCTGCCGACGACGCTCGACATGCCCACCGAGGTGGTGCCCATTATCCTCGAACTGGCCGATCCCGAGGGGCCGTTCGGCGCCCGCGGTGTGGCCGAGATGGCGCTGGTGCCATTGGCGCCGGCGATCGCCGCGGCCATTCACGATGCCACTGGCGTCTGGCTCACCGATCAGCCGATGATTCCCGAACGCGTGCTCGCCGCGCTCGTTGCCAACCATGTGTAACCGGCCGGGCGGCAGGCGGCAGGCGGCGCTGCTATGGCCAGCCATGAAGTGATTGTTTGTATCAGATTACGCAACGCTGAGGGACAAAACGCATGAACCAGTTGTGCATCACGGTTGGGAGCTTCACCTACACCGCCCGGTTGGAAGAGGCCGATGCGCCCCAGACCTGCGCTGCCTTCAGCAAGTTGCTGCCCTACCGGCAGAAGCTGATCCACGCGCGTTGGAGCGGCGAGGCTTGCTGGATTCCACTGGGCGACTTCACACTGGATGTGGGCTACGAGAACCACACCAGCCATCCCGCGCCTGGCGAGATTCTGTTCTACCCGGGAGGCTTCAGCGAGACAGAGATCCTCTTCCCGTATGGCGCGGCGCGTTTCGCGAGCAAGGTGGGCCAACTGGCGGGCAATCACTTCCTGACCGTGGTCACCGGTCGCGAGCACCTGCGCGAGATGGGCCGCAAAGTGTTGTGGGAGGGCGCGCAGGATATTGTCTTCGAAGCGCTCGCATAACCGGTCACTCAGATCATGATTGGACTGGCACGATCTCCCACGCGCCGACATCCAGAACACCGAAGTCGGTGATCTTGAGCTTGGGAACAACGCTCAGCGCCAGGAACGAAAGGAAAATGAAGGGACGCGCCAGACGTACGCCCATTCCTTCGGCTGCCGATTGCAGACGATCCAGCGCCGCGGTCACCTCGGTGGCGGGCGCGGGCGATACCAACCCTCCCAGCGGCAGGGCCAGGCGCGCGACGACGGCGCCATCGCGCGTGAGCACGAGACCGCCGGCCATGTGCTCGATCTCGCGCACGGCCAGCGCCATGTCGGCGTCGTTGGTTCCCGCTACCACGATATTGTGCGCGTCATGTGCCACTGAAGAGGCGATGGCGCCGACGCGTAGTCCCAGTCCGTGCAGCAAGCCAACGCCGATCCGGCCACGACCATAGCGCTCGACGACGGCGACCTTGAGCAGGTCGTGCTCGGGGCTGGCGACAATCTGGCCGTCCACTGCCTCAACCTCGATCATCAGCACCTCGGTGACGATCTGGTCGGGGATCATACCGATTACGCGTGCGGAGCCGCTATGACCGGGTAGGCGCAGACGACTCACATCGAAGCCGGTGACGTGTACCGTCCTTTCGACCGTACTGGCCCAGCCACTGGGAGGGGGCGGTGGCACGAACAGGGCCCGGCCGTTCTCGGCCACTAGATCGCCGCCAACATAGACCTGGCGCGGACGGAATGCGCGCAAGTCCGGCACGACCAGCAGGTCGGCGAGGTAGCCGGGAGCAATCGCGCCGCGATCGCCGAAGCCGAAATACTGAGCGGGATGCAGACTGGTCATTTTGATGGCCTGGATCGGATCGAGTCCCCCGGCAACGGCCAGGCGAAGGATGTGATCCAGGTCACCCTCGCGCTGCAGGTCGCCACAGGTGAGGTCGTCGGCAACAAAGCCGGCGCGCTCGGGCAAATGGGCGAGGATCACGGGCAGCAAAGCAGCGAGATTGCGCATCGAGCCTTCACGCACCCAGAGCCACATGCCCAGACGCAATTTCTCCAGCGCTTCTTGCGGCTCGAACGATTCGTGATCCGATTGCGCGCCGGCGGCGACGTAGGCACACAGATCCAATCCCTTGAGGCCGGGGGCGTGGCCATCCACGGGCAGGCCGCGTGGCGCGGCGTGACCCGGCTGGCCCAGGGCGATCATGCCGAGCATCACGGCGTCGCCAGCGAGCACGGCGGGATAGTTCATGACCTCGCCCACGGAAGCGATGCGCGGATGCCTTGCGAGCGGCAGCAGATCGGCGGGCAAGATGGTAGCGCCGCTGCTTTCGAACTGGCTGGCGGGTACGCACGATGGCAGGGTGAAGAGCAGGCGCAAGGGGACGCCCTGGGCGGCGGCGAGCATCCAATTGATGCCGGGAACGCCCGCGACATTGGCGATCTCGTGAGGATCGCTGATGCAGGTGGTGGTGCCGTGCGGGGCGAGGGCGCGGGCGAACTCGCCGGGAGTGAGCAAGGTGCTCTCGATGTGGGTATGCGCCTCGATGAGGCCAGGCGTCAAGTAGTGGCCACCCAGACTCACCTCAGTGACCCCGCCATAGGCGCCACGGGGTCCAATGCCGGCGATGCGGCCATGGTAAATGGCGACGTCGGCGGGATGGATCTCATTGGAAAAGACGTTGACCACCTGACCGTCGCGCAAGACGAGATCGGCGGGCTGTTTGCCACGCGCCACCTGGATGAGCGCGCGGCGCTCTTCGAGTGTCCATCCCGGAGCGCCGATGGGCTCGCCTGGCCCCTGAGAGTTGTTAGCGCTCATCTTGGTCCTCCTCACCTGCCATCCACGATGAGCGGACGCTCCGCTCACGAACACCGACGGAGACCACACTCCCGCTATGGGTGAGAGCTGCACATCCGGTGGTCAAAGCTGCTCTCGGAGAGACAGTGTGGGCGCGGGACCGGTGCGATGTCAAGGTGGATGTCACTTGGCCGCGCGGGGCGGGCAGCGTGAATATCAGGATGCATGCCAGGGACGCGCATCAGTGGGGGTCAGCGCGAAAATGAGGGTATCGCGCAGTGTGCCATCATTGGCACGAGCGTGATTGCGTAGCAGCGCCTCGCGCGTAAAGCCCAACCGCTCGGCCACCGCGGCGCTGCGTCGATTGCGGGCGTCACAGCGGATCTCGACGCGATTGGCATGCAGGCGATCAAGAGCGAAGTCGGTGACCAGCCGGGCGGCTTCGGCGATAGAGCCCTGTCCCTGGGCGCTCACGCGCAGCCAGTAGCCAATCTCGAAGTAGCCGGTGTCCCAGTTGTGTGGATGCAGCCCGATGCCACCAAAATACGCGTCGGTAGCGCGCTCCCACACGCTCAGCGGCAGGTCTTCGCGCAGCAGCCACGAGGCCATGCCCTGGATGATCCAGTTGCGCGATTCCTCAATGGTGCGGTGAGCATCGGCAAATGGCAGCCACGGGCGCACATGCTCGCGCGACTCATCGACCGCCGCGCGCAGCGCCTCGGCATCCTCAACCCTGTAGGGACGGACGGTCACGCGCGTGCCCTCCAGGGTGTCGAACAATGGTAGTAACGTACG
>DASYGC010000823.1:0-3572 GCA_036000225.1 Ktedonobacterales bacterium
GAAGTCGCGGCACCAGGCGTTGTCCTCGTGGCAATGGCTGACGAAGATGGGCGCCGCCTGTGGCATGGGTCGCCTCCTGGCCAGGTGGGTGCGTTGGATGGGTTGGGGACATGCGTTCGCCGTGTGCAGTATACGTCGCGGAATATGCTCAGACAATGCGGCGCTCGGTTGACTTCACCTGGTCGCACCTCTATACTTCACCCATTCCATTTTACGCGTGTCGCTGAGTGCGCAGGCTGTTGTGAGCTCGCAACGCATCATCGCCTCACGCGGCCAATCATACAAACGGGGGGCAGCATGCGGCTATTCTGGGACACGCTCTTTGGCACTCGATACATCAGGTGGGCACAGACGGCGGCGCTCCTGATAGCAACCCTCTATCTGCTAGACGTGTGGACTACCCCATCACAGAGCAACAGCTTCGTCCTGGCCGAAGTCCTCGTCGTGGGAGCCTGGTTCGCGCTGGCGCTGGTCGCGGCCACCGTCTATGAAGTGCGGGATTGGCCGGTCGCGCGGGCCAACCGGCGCGCCGCGCGGCAGGCGCGACCGGCGCTGGCCAGCGGGCGGGCGCTGCCGATTCCGCCGCTGCCGCGCCGCCCGGTCGCGGCGCAGCCGCGCGCGCTTGAAGACGTGCGGCGCCGCACCCAGTTGATGATCGCGGTTCCCTAGGGCGCGCAGGTGTCCATCGGAGATGCGGAGGTGCGCGCGATCTTCGATCGCACTGTGGCGCAGTTGCGCTTATTCCGCGGCAATTTCCAACAGGCCGCTGAGCCAGTACACAGCTTCGCGAGTATGCCTGCTCCGTGGTGCTATGTGGGCGCCGCCGAACTCATGTTTCGGCTCGCCTATTTGCTGTCCCGCGTCTGGTCGCCGTATGGGCTGCGACAGGGGCTGCGCTTCGTGGCACTGGCGCAGCAGGCCGATCCGGCCAATGCCGACGCGCTGGTGGTGCGTGCCAAGTTGCTGGCGGCGGGCGGCGATCCACGCTGGATGGAATTGGCGGCGCAGACCTTCGAGCAACTGCGCGCCAGCGCGCCGGAGCATCCACGCTTGCCCAATGTCGCCGCCTTCCTGTGCTGGCAGGCCGGCGACTTCGCACAGGCGATGGAGTATACCGAGCGCGAGATCGCGCGGCCATCGAGCCATGAGGACCAACTGGCCGCCCGCGCGGACCAGGCCTCGCTGTTGTGGATGTTGAAGCGGCATGAGGAGTCCATTGCGGCCTATAAGGCGCTCCTGCAGGAAGATGACAGCGATCCCTGGCAGTGGCACAATCTGTCCATCCTGCTGGCGTACCTCAAGCGCTACGATGAGGCGCTGGCCGCCAACCAGCGCGCGCTGGCGCTGATGAACTTCGCGGTGGCGGCTGACTTCGGCGCGGACCTGCGGGCGCGGATGGCGCGGATGGCCACGACGAAAGAGAAGGAGACGCGGTGAGCGAATATCAGCGCTACGAGTTCATGACGCGCGATCGGCCGCTGACGCGGGAGCAACTCGCCGCGGTCAACGCGCTGTCCAGCCATATCGACGCGTCGTCCACGCATGCGCTGATCGAATACCATTGGGGCGACTTCAAGCACGATCCCATCAAGGTGCTGCGTGAGTTCTTCGATGGCTTCCTCTACTGGGCCAACTGGGGCGCGCCGCGTCTGGCGCTGCGCTTCCCGCACGGCATTCTGCCGGGCGATCTGATCGAAGGCTACGATCTCGACGACGACGTCGCGTTCAAGCAATATAGCGACTATGACATCCTCGATATCCACTTCGGCGAGCTGGAAGGGCCCGACGAGTGGACCGAATACGACCTGGGCTCGCTGATCGGCATCCGCGAGGAGCTGATGCAGGGCGACCGGCGCGCGCTCTACATCGTCTGGCTGGCCGAGCAGGAGGCGCTGGGGAGTTACGACGAGGAAGAGGAGTATGAGATCAGCGTGCCAGCGGTGCCGCCTGGGTTGAGCACGCTGACGGCGGCGGAGCAGGCGCTGGCGGAACTGCTGCAGGTGCCGGAGGAACTGCTGGTCGCGGCGGCGCGCCATAGCGCCAAGGCCGCGGAGGCGACCGGCAAGGGTACAGCCGATGATGATCTGGCCGCCTGGGTCAAGCTGCTGCCGACGGAGGTTCGCGACGCGTATCTGCTGCGTTTGGCGCGCAATGAGCCGGGGCTGAGCCATCTGCTGGCGCGCGAGTTGCGCGCGCTGGGTCAGGGGACGAGCGACGCCATGACGGCGCCCGCGGGCAAACGCGTCACCTACGCCACGCTGCGCGCGGAAGCCAGCGCCATCGCCGAGCGTTTGGAGCGCGAGAAACGCGAACAGCAGCGGCAGGATCACCTGCGCCACCTGCGCGAGGTCTACGAGGAGCGGGACAGCTACTGGCGACAGATCGAGCAGGCGACAGAGCGCACTACGGGCGCGCGCTACGAAGAGGCGGTGCGCGTGCTGGTGGAACTGCGCGAGGCCGCTGTGCATTTCAACGACAGCGCGGCATTCGAGGAGCGCTTCCGCGCCTGGGTGGGCCCACTGCTGCGCCGGCCCGCGCTGGTCAAGCGGTTGAGCGATCATGGGTTCAGCATCCCCGAACTCTGATGTGGATTGGGCGATCCACGAGCGTGGGTGGTGGGGCAACACGGGCGTGTGCTTGGGGGTTACCATGAATTTGCGAGCGACACGACGTGGGACGTGATCCGCGCTTGCCTGCCAGCACGAAGGGAGCCAGACCGATGCCGAACACGCCGCAACAACCCAACGAAACCGCTGTGACACTATTCGAGGGCCAGCGCATCCGCTGCGCGTGGCTGGACGACCGCTGGTACTTCTCCGTCGTGGATGTGGTGGGCTTGTTGGCTCAAAGCGGTGATCCACGCAAGTATTGGTTTGACATGAAGCGGCGCATTGACGATGAAGGGTTTCGTGAACTGTCGGCAAAATGCCGACAGTTGAAAATGGAAGCGTCCGATGGCAAGATGCGAGTCACTGATGCCGCCGACGTGCAGACACTGTTACGCATCATCCAGAGCATACCCTCGCCGCACGCAGAGCCGGTCAAGCAGTGGCTGGCCCAGGTCGGCACCGAGCGGCTGGCGGAGATGGAAGATCCCAGCCTGGCAGTAGATCGCGCGCGGCAGTTCTATGCCGCACAGGGCTACGATACGGATTGGATCGAGAAGCGCCTGCAGGGTATCGTGATTCGCCAGGAATTGACCGACGAGTGGCGCGATCGCGGCGCGCAGGAAGGGCGCGAATTTGCCATCCTGACCGACGTGCTGCATCGGGGCGCGTTCGGCATCAAGACGGAAGAGCACAAAGTCATCAAGCGGCTGAAGCGCCGCGACAATCTGCGCGACAGCATGACGCCGCTGGAGTTGGTGCTCACCAGTCTGGCAGAGGCAACGGCGACCGAGTTGCACCAGGCGCACGACGCGCAGGGTTTCGATGAGCTGGATCGCGATGCGTATCAGGCGGGTGGGATTGCGGGCGCGACGCGGCAGCAGATCGAGGCGCAGAGCGGTCGCGCTGTTGTCAGCCCTGTCAACCACACGACGCTTACCGCACGCGCGGCGCAGCCACAATTGC
>DASYGC010000824.1:0-1845 GCA_036000225.1 Ktedonobacterales bacterium
TCAGCGTCGTTTTGCCGTGGTCAATGTGCCCGATCGTGCCGACATTGACGTGCGGCTTGTCGCGCACAAATTTCTGCTTCGCCATGAGCTTGTAGCGCTCCTTAGTAACGGACAACCTGTCCACCACACTCTATCGGGCCACCCCATGGGGAGCCCGGCGTCATCCTGAAGAGACCCGGCGGCGCGCGCGATGGCCTGGGCGCTGATCCCAGACACAACAAACGTCCCACCGGGCGCTCGCCATGACCAGCGCGCGTGACGTTGGGAGTAGGGAGTGGCGAGACGGCGGAGGGACCCCTGGAGCCCGAGGCGGGAATTGAACCCGCGACCCCAACCTTACCAAGATTGTGCTCTGCCCCTGAGCTACTCGGGCGGGCAGCCTCGCGGCCCGCGCGCCATCCGTGGCGCCGGGTCAGGGCGCGTGGATGGCGTCGCGAGGCATGATCGCGCGGCGGTGGGCAGTGGAGGATTCGAACCTCCGTAGGCGTAAGCCAGCTGATTTACAGTCAGCCCCGTTTGGCCACTTCGGTAACTGCCCGCGCGTTCCGTCTGCTCCACCGGCGCCCCCAACGTGGAGCGCGCGTGTCGAGACGCACACCGGATTATGCCCCACGGGCCGGTGGATGTCAAGCGGGGCGCGGGTTCCACCAAGCGCGCGGCCTGAGCTTAAGGGTTCGCTGAGTCTGCCGCTTGGGGCGGCGTTTGGTTTTGCTTAAGGCGTACACCCTATGGCCACGTGATACGCATCTCGCATACAATACGAGAAATCATCCGTGGGCGCGTCTGAGGTCATGCGCACGCTTCAAGCTCCCACGCCAGTAGGAATGATCTCGCATGCTGACGCTCGCGTTCGCCGCCTGGCTGGCCCGCGCCGTTGAGGGGCCGGTGGGTAATCTGTGGCTGTCATGGACTTTCGATCCGACACTGCTGATTCCGCTCGCGCTGCTGCTGGGAGTGTACCTCTACGCGCTGGGGCCGTTGCGGAGGCGCTGGGGCGTGGCGGAGCCGGTGGACCGCGCTAAGCTAGCGTGGTTCGTGAGCGGCTGGCTGACGCTGGTGGTGGCGCTGGTCTCGCCGCTCGACCGTCTGGGTGATGAGTTTCTCTTCAGCGCGCATATGATCCAGCATATGCTGATCGCGGTGGTGGCGCCGCCGCTGCTGCTGCTGGGCGTCCCGGCGTGGATGGTGGCGCCGCTTCTCAGGGGCGCGGCGGTGCGGCGGGCGGCGCGTTGGGTAGCGCATCCGGTGGTGGCGTTCGCCGTCTTCCAGTCGGACATCTGGCTATGGCACGCGCCGGCGCTCTATGACCTGACGCTGGCGAACGATACCGTACACATCCTCGAGCATCTGTCGTTCTTCGTCTTCGGGCTGCTCTACTGGCTGCCGGTCATGAGCCCAGCGCCAGCGATCCCGCGCATGCCGAAGGGGCTCGCGATTCTCTATCTGTTCGTGGGCTGCCAGCCGATGGTGGCGCTGGGCGCGCTGATTACCTTCGCGGCGTATCCGCTCTACCTGCCGTATGTGAGCGCGCCGCGCGTCTGGGGGCTCTCGCCGCTGGCGGACCAGCAGCTTGGTGGCCTGATTATGTGGCTGCCGAGCACTATTCCGTATCTGATCGCGTTGAGCGCGCTCTTCTTCCAGTGGGTGGGGGAGCGCGACTACGCCGAGCGCGCGGCGGCGGGCGAGTTTGACGCGGCTGACGCGCCGGTGGCCGCGCTGGGCGCGGCAGGCGAAGCGCTGAGCGGCGCGACGCCCGTGGAGGAGTAGCGGGGCCGGTGTGAGGCAGGCGCGAGGCCAGATGGTCCACCCGCGCGCGACGTGGCGCGCGTCTGGGCGTAAAATGGC
>DASYGC010000825.1:0-6316 GCA_036000225.1 Ktedonobacterales bacterium
GTTTCTGGCAAGAGGGGCAGCAGCCACCCGAGATGGCTATACTTGCCACCATACCAACCAAAAGCGATGAGATTGCCCATGCCGATGCTGCCCTTTCACTCCACGAGGGGAAAACCATAGAGGGTAGTTCTGGAGAGCGGCCGCGAAGAAGGAATGGCTACTGTGCGGTTATTATAGAACATTTGCGTGGACGGGCCAGGATTCAGGCGGATGTGCCATACTCCAGGGGGCGTCAATGGTTATGGGCGCGCCATACGCGAAGCAACGAGAAGGATAAGGCTATGACCGCGGCTGTGCCTCCCGCACCCACCGATCACGATATCGCCGTCAACGGCATCACCCTGCGCTACGCCACCTGGGGCGCCTACACCACCCCCCAGCGCGCCGTGCTGCTGATCCACGGCATCACCGCGAGCAGCCGCTACTGGGCGCTGGCGGGGCCGGCGCTGGCGGCACAGGGCTGGTACGTCATCGCGCCTGATCTGCGCGGGCGCGGTATGAGCGATAAGCCGCCGCACGGCTACGGCATCCCGTTCCACGTCAACGATCTGCTCGCGCTCTGTGACGCGCTCGATCTGGCCAGCGTCAACGTCGTGGGCCACTCGCTGGGCGCGCACATCGCGCTCTTCATGGCCGCGCTCTACGGTCCGCGTGTCCACCGCCTGGTGCTCGCCGATGGTGGCGGCAAGGTGCCCGACGATGCGCTGGACGCGGTGGCCTCGTCGGTCAAGCGGCTGGGCATCGAGTGGCCCTCGGTCGAGGCGTACGTGGATGCGCTACGCCAGGCGGCGCCCTTTCCCTGGACGCCGTTCTGGGACGCCTATTACCGCTACGACGCCGGCGTGCGGCCCGATGGCACCGTGACCTCGCGCATGCCGCTGGCGGCCTACCGCGAAGAGGTCGCCGTGCTCGATGCCACGCGCACCGAGACGCTGGCCGCGCTGGTGCGTGCGCCCACACTGATCGTGCGTGCCACCGTGGGCACGAAGACGCCCACCACCGGCTTCGTGTTGCCCGCGGCGGAGGCCGAGCGCATGCGCGCCACCATCCCCGACTGCCAGCTGGTGGAGCTTCCCGACACCAACCACTACACCGTCATCCTGGTGGATGCCTTCGCGCGTGAAGTACTGGCGTTTCTAAGCGCGGCATAGGCGGCAACCACGCGGCGTACGCTGGGATGGGAAAGTTCGGTAATGATGACCGGATTGCCGTGGCCGTGGCCCTGGGGCGATCTATTCGGCGGACCAGCGCAATATGGTGCCATACTCGGCGGTCTGCTGCTCATGCTGATTGGCGTGCTCTGCCTGCCGTATGGGCTGCTGGGTGGCGCGGCTGGACCGCTGCGCGTGGTGACCCGGATCGTTCCGGTGGGACTGGTCAGCGGACTCGCCGGCGGGCTGATGTTGGGACTGGCGCTGGGGCTGGCGGGCGGCCTCGCGCTGGCGCTGGCGCCATTGCACGTCGGCAGGCTAATCCCGCCTTCTGATCTGCCCATCGGATTGGCGCTGGGGATCGGCTGCGGGATCGTGTTTGGCTGGGTCGGCGGGTGGGCCTACAACCTGCCGCGCGGCCTCCTCGCTGGGGCCGCCGCCGGACTGGTGGTTGGTCTGGTAGCGTTCCAATTGTTCTTCGGGCCGACGGCGGCCTTCGGTCCCGAGACCGATGTTGGCGTTGGCACGGAGGTTGGGTTGGCGTTCGGGTTGCTCGGCGGGCTGGCGGGTGGGCTGTTCGGCGTGCTCCTTGGGCGGCGTCCGGTAGTGCAATCGCTCCCACCCGGCGCGCCCGCGGGGCGCAACTGGCTGGCGGTCGGGCTGGCGGCGGGAGCGATCGGCGCGCTGACGATCGGCACGGTGGGCTGGCTCACTGGCGTGTTCGCCTTGATGCTGCCGTACTATGGCGGGTTCACCGACTGTTCATTCTCAGGGTCGTGTGCGCCGCAACCTTCCCCGCTCACGCTTCAGGTGCTGGGCGTCGTCTACGGTCTGGGAGTGTTCACGCTAGGCGGCGCGCTCATCGGCGGGCTGGCGGGCGCGCTGGCACTCCCCACGCCAGGACGGAGCGCGCCGGTGGCCAGTGCACCAGCGGCCAATGCGCCAGCGCCGCACTGGGCGAGCCTGACGTTTGGCTTGGTCGCGGGGCTGGCCGCCGGTGTGGCCACCGCGCTACAACACCAACTAATTGGCGGCCCGGGCCTACTCCCCGGCTCGAATGTGCCCGTTTGGAATCCGCTGGTTGGTGGCATCGGCCTCGCCGCCGGACTGGCCGGCGGTCTTGCGCTCGGGGTGGTGAGCGCGCTGCTCTTCGCCCACGTCGCGCGCCAACCGGGACGGCGCATCATCGTCGTTGGCGCCATCCTCATCGTGCTCGGTCTGGTCGCCTGGACGCTGCCCAACTGGTTCACCCCGCTGATTGCGATCGATATCCCATAGCAGTGTTGCAGCACGGCAGGAGGCTCGACACGAGCACCCCTCCGTATTCCAACCTTTTCACATAGCTTAGATCCTTCGGAGCTAGGCGGGCGTGGCCTCAGGCAACTGCAGCGACTTGACGACCAGGAACTCTTCCAGGCCGTAGCGGCCTAGTTCGCGGCCATGGCCCGACTGCTTGTAGCCACCGAAGGGCGCCAGCATGTTGAAGGCGCCGCCGTTGATCTCTACCTGGCCGGTGCGCAGGCGCAGCGCCACCCGCTGCGCCCGCTCGGGATCGGCCGACCACACACCGCCCGCCAGACCGTAGATCGAGTCGTTGGCGATGCGCACCGCGTCTTCTTCGTCTTCGTACGGCAGCATCACCAGCACCGGGCCGAAGATCTCCTCCTGCGCGATGGTCATATCGCTGCGCACCTCGGAGAAGACCGTCGGGCGCACGAAATAGCCCTTGTCGAGGCCATCCGGCGCCTCGGCACCCCCGGTGACGAGTTTCGCGCCCTCAGCGGCGCCCTTCTTGATGTATAGCCGCACGATCTCGCGCTGCTCCGCCGACACCAGCGGTCCCAGCCGCGTGCCCTTGGTGAAGGGATCTCCCGGCGTGAAGGCCTCGGCCGCCGCTTTGGCGATGTTCTCGGCTTCGCCCAGGCGCGCGCGCGGCACTAGCATGCGGGTGAGTGCGCTGCAGGTCTGGCCCGAGTTCAGGAAGCATTTGGCCACCCCATCGCGCACGGCCTTTTCGAGATCGGCATCCTCCAGGATGATGTTGGGCGACTTGCCGCCCAGTTCCAGCGCCACCGGCTTGACGGTCTTCGCGGCCAGCTCGCTGACGCGCCGGCCAGCATAGGTTGAGCCGGTGAAGGAGATCATATGCACATCGGGATGCGCAGCGATGGCCTCGCCCACCACCGTCCCTTTGCCAGAGACCAGGTTGAAGACTCCGGCGGGCAGTCCCACCGCATGGATGATGTCGGCCAGCAGGAAGGCGTTGAGCGGCGCGACATCGCTGGGCTTGAGCACCACCGTGCAGCCCGCCGCCAGCGCCGGCGCCACCTTGGCGGCGATCTGGTGCAGTGGATAGTTCCACGGTGTGATGCAGCCGACCACCCCGATGGGCTCGCGCACCACCAACGAGTTGCCGATGCGCTCCTCGAACGGGACCTCGTCGAGCAGCTGTGCCATGGCGCTGAAGGTCACGATTGGCTGCCCCACCTGGATCTTCTGTGACAGACGGATCGGCATCCCGACTTCCTGGGCAATCGTCGCGCCGATCTCCTCCACGCGCGCCCGCAACTCGTCGGCGATGCGTTGGAGGTAGCGACCGCGCTCCGCCTTGGGGGTGCGCGACCAGGCGGGGAACGCCGCGCGCGCCGCGTGCACCGCGCGATCCACATCCACGGCGGTCCCCCGCGGAATCGTACCGATCACCTCCTCGGTGGTCGAGTTGATGACCTCGCTGGTATCGGGTCCGTCGGGCGCGATCCACTGCCCGCCGATGTAGAGCGTGTCGCGTATGCGCAGGTCGCGTTTCTCCATGGTGATTGTTTACCCTCTCATCGCACTCGTGGTGGTGATGGCGCTGCTTGTGGCGCCGGTGCGCTAATGGCTGGCTGGCAGCCAGACGCGGGCGTCGTGTCGCATCGTGTATTGTACCGCGCGTGAGCCAGACGAGCGAGCCAGACAATTCAATGGTGGGATGCTCGCCTATCACCCACCGCGCCTCTTCCCGACGCGATCGGAGTTGTCGCCGTGGGTTGCCGCCGTGGGTTGCCGCCGCTCACGACGATATCGTACGCTGCGACCACGCTGGCGCATGCGCGTGGGCGGTGATTGCTCTGTACGCGACAGCGAACTGGGAGGTGCCATGGATAACGCATTTACCGCCCTCGTCCTGGAACAGCGCGCTGACACAGTGAGCGCCGCCTTCCAGAACCTGCAGCGCGAGGCGCTGCCGGAGGCGGATGTGCTGGTGCGCGTCGCGTACTCTAGCCTGAATTACAAGGATGGCCTGGCGATCACCGGGCGCAACAAAGTCGTGCGCCGCTATCCGATGGTGCCGGGCATCGACTTCGCGGGCACTGTCGAGCAATCGCAGTCGTCCAGTTACCAGCCGGGTGACCGGGTGCTGCTCACCGGTTGGGGCGTGGGCGAGCGCCACTGGGGCGGCCACGCCCAGTTCGCGCGGGTCGAAAGTGCGTGGCTGGTGCCGGTGCCCGCCAGCTTGAGTCTGGAGGAGGCGATGGGTATTGGCACGGCGGGCTTCACGGCCATGCTGTGCCTCATGGCGCTGGAGGCGCACGGCCTCGCGCCTGGCGAGCGCGAGGTGATCGTGACCGGTGCGGCGGGCGGCGTGGGCAGCCTGGCGGTCGCGTTGCTCGCCCAGCGAGGCTACCAGGTCGTGGCGGAGACCGGGCGCACCGACGCGCACGAGTATTTACGCGGACTGGGCGCGCACAAATTGCTCGACCGCGCGGCGCTGGCGGAGCCGGGTGGCCCGCTGGGTACGGCGCGCTGGGCTGGCGCGGTGGATACCGTGGGTGGGGCGATGTTGGCGGGGGTCTTGCGCACGCTGGCCTATGGCGGCAGCGTCGCGGCCTGCGGCAACGCCGGCGGCATGGACGTGCACACCACCATCCTGCCGTTCATCCTGCGCGCCGCCAATCTGCTGGGCATTGACTCGCTGCCGGTGCCGCTGGAACAACGCCGCCAGGCATGGGACCGGCTGGCCCGCGACGTGCCCCGCGACGCGCTCAAGCGCATAGTGCGTGTCGCGCCCTTGCGCGACCTGCCCGCGCTGGCAGAGGAGATCGTGGGCGGTCGCATTCGCGGGCGGGTGGTCATCGATGTCAATGCCTGAAATCGCGTGAGGAGGGCGGTCCGTGAGCACGCTGGACCTGTTTCGCCTGGATGGACGGACGGCCATTGTCACCGGAGGCGGACGCGGCCTCGGCCAGTACATCGCCGAGGCGCTGAGTGACGCCGGCGCCCGCGTGGTGCTGTGCTCGCGCAAGCTGGAAGCCTGCGAGGAGGTCAAGCGCGCGATCGAGGCGCGTGGCGGCCAGGCGCTGGCGCTGGCCTGCGATATCACGCAGCCCGCCGACGTGGCGCGGGTAGTGGAGGCGGCGCAACACGTCGGGGGCGGCCTCGACATCCTGGTGAACAATAGCGGCGCCACTTGGGGCGCGCCGGCCGAGGCGATGCCACTGGAGAAGTTCGTGTCGGTCGTCAATGTCAATGTCACCGGCACGTTTATGATGGCGCAGGCGGCCGGCAGGGCTATGATCGCCCGCGGCCAGGGTGGCCGCATCATCAATATCGCGTCGGTAGCTGGCCTGATCGGTGGCCGGCCTGGCTTCATCCAGACCGTGGGCTACAACACGAGCAAGGGCGCCGTCGTCAACATGACGCGCGATCTGGCCACCAGTTGGGCGCAGCACGGCATCAACGTCAACGCCATTGCTCCCGGCTGGTTCCCTACCAAGATGTCGCATGCCACACTGGAACAGTACCGCGAACAGATGCTATCTGGCATTCCCCTTGGGCGCTTCGGCGGCCCGGACGATCTCAAGGGGGTCGTGCTGTTCCTGGCATCACCGGCCGCGGCCTATATCACCGGCCAGATCATCGTCGTGGATGGCGGCGCGACCGCCTGGTAGGCATAAGGAGCATAACATGGCCACCAAAACCAAAGCGAAACCACCAGCATTGATCGCGGATGTCACGCGCTCGCTGGGAACCGATTTCTATCTGATGGACGAGTTGCTGACGCCGGACGAGCGCGCCATACGCGACAAGGTGCGCGCGTTCTGTGACCGGGAGGTGATCCCGATCATCAACGAGTACTGGGAGAAGGCGGAGTTTCCCTTCGAGCTGATTCCCAAATTGGCCCA
>DASYGC010000826.1:0-6232 GCA_036000225.1 Ktedonobacterales bacterium
CAACAGCGTGCCCCTTCCCTCCACCGTGAAGGCCTATACGTTCTATGGCGCGATCCAGCTCCGTCTGGATGTGAACATCTTCAACTACCAGTTGGCGGGGACCACTCCGCTGACCCTGGGCGATCTGGTGCTGCTGGCGCAACAGGATGCGGCGCAATCCACGCCCCCCTGGGGCGGCGCGTCGCTCTGTGACGCCTGCTCCACGCTGGACCCTTCCACCCACTATCACGGCTCCGCAACAGGCGACCAGTACCACACCTGGGCGCTGGTGGACCAGCACTCGCTCAACGTCGCCGACATCATTCCCGGCGTTGGCCCCACCCTCCAGTCCACCTTCAACGCGCCGGAAAGCCACCTCAATATCTCCCAGCCCATCGCGCAGTCGCCTGGCTCGGCCGTCCAGGTCAACGACATCACCGGCCTGGCCGGCAGCCCCACCACCGACATGGCCGCCGAGATCGTGTTGATTCTCATGCGGCAGGATGGCATCGCTTAGGAGGCCCACTCATGCGGCGAGCATCTTCGCGCCTGCGGCGCCAGCAGCGAGCAGACACCATTCACCCATTCGCTGGCCTCATCACCACCACCCAGCGCCTGGCCCGGCACGCCATTCTGCCCTGGCGCCACCCCAGCGGGGTGGCCATGCTGGTCACGTTGCTGGTTAGCGCTGGCGCGCTGTTGGGCGCCGGGTCGGGCGCGGCACACGCCGTGCCCGCCGTCGCGCTGGCGCACCCTGCGCCCCTGAGCGCGCGGTATGCCAGCGACGCGCCTTCGGTCTATCGCTGGCGCGACCCGGTCAATAGCACCGCCTTTCTGCTTGAGACGGTACCCCCTGGTGGCGTGAGCTTCGCCAGCCAGCACTCCGTTGCGCGCATCGAGTTCGCGCTGCCCAATGGCGACAACCTCTATCTCGCACCTGGTAAAACGTCGCTTCTGTTGCTGGCCGCGCTCCAGAATCTGCCGCCGGGCGCCGCATTCGATCAGGTAGCGAATGACTGCACGACTGGTGCGCTGCTACCCGCCGGTACCCCAACGGCTGCGGTGCCTTCGGCGGGCGCGGCGCAGGGTGTCCAGACCATCACCGCCAACCTGGTCATCCACGTCGCTCGCCTTGCCGCGGACGACGTCCTGCTGGCCTACGCGGGTCTGAATTATGCCCTCGGCCAGGACTTCAGCGTGTGTCAGCAGGCCTCACCCAGGTACGAAGTGCTGGCTGGGTGCGATGCCATCACGTGCAGCGCGCCGCTGCCGCCAGCGGCGGCCGTCTCAAACTATGACGGCGCGGTGCTGGCCGCGATGACCGATCACCACTGGGGCTACGTCTATATCCTGACCGCGTCTACCATCACCGAACAATACTCCGCGGAGCAGTTTGCCGCGGCCATGGCCCAGCAGGTGAGCCAGCATGGCCGCATCACCGCCATCGCGCCCGTGAGCGCCGCCCAGATCAATCGCCAGACACGCGATGGGCTGCAATTCTTCATCGTCACGCAAGCCGTCACCGAGGTTGACAACAACGGCGCCAGCGCGACTCATCAGATCACGTCGTACTACCTCTTCGAAGGCGCCGGCTGGAAGTTCTGGTTCAGCCGGTGATCTCGGACAGCGAGCGGATACAGCAGTGCATACCGTACCGATGGTAAGATTCAGTGCGGGTCTTGCCTGCGCAGTATCGTTCGAATGGGCGACAAGCGATGAGTGGGAGTGTGGGACCGCAAATAGCTCGCCCAGTGGCGCCTGCCTGCCGCATTCCTCGCCGGATCAGGATTAGCAGCGGTGTCTTCAGCCCGCGTCCTGCCCTACCACCCACGCTCGCTATCCGCTGCCACTCCGACAGATGTCCAATTGATCAACGCGGGCTTACCACCCACACGAGAGGACCCACCATCATGGCCCAGACGCTCCGCGACAAGCAGCAGCCGCTCAAAGCGCGCTACCGCGCCGAACCCGCCAGCGCGCTGCTCACGCTCACCGCCCGCGGCAGCCAGACCGGCACGCCGCTGTCCTGTAGTGTGGATATCGGACGCGCGCTGTACGAGGCGCAGGCCCACGCGATGACCGGCGGCGAGGGCACCGGCCCCTGCTCCGGCGATCTGCTCCTCGGCGCGCTCGCCGCCTGCGCTCAGACAACCACGCAGATGGTGGCCGAGTCGATGGGCATCGTCACCGAGAAGATCGCCGTCACCGTCGCGGGCGATCTCGACTTCAAGGGCACCATGGGCATCGATCAAACGGCTCCAGTGGGCTTCACGGCGATCCGCGCCAGCATCGAAATTGTCGCGCCCACCGCGACGCAAGAACAACTTGCCCGGTTGCGCGAAAAGGCGGAAAAGTATTGTGTGGTGCTCGCGACATTGCGCACTCCGCCCGTCATCACCACTACATTTCTGTGAGGTGCCGCCTTGATCAGCCGTGAAACCGCCGAACACTACACCTGGGGTGGCGTCTGCGATGGTTGGCACCTGGTCAAACAGGCGCGGCTCAGCGTCATTCACGAGCGCATGCCGCCCGGCACGCGCGAAGTGCGCCACCGGCACGAGCACGCGCGCCAGTTCTTCTTCGTGCTCGTGGGAACGGCGACGCTGGAGCTTGCCGGTGTGCGCCAGGTGCTCGCGCCCCACACGGGCGCCGAGGTGGCGCCGGGCATACCACACCAGCTGTGGAATCTGTCAGATGCGCCGGTAGAGTTCCTCGTGATCTCGCAACCACCGACCACCGGCGACCGCGTTGCGGCGGAAGAAATAGGAGGCACCGACCATGGCTCAGTTTGACGGCAAGGTAGCGCTGGTGACTGGCGCGGCCAGCGGCATTGGCCTGGCCATCGCGCGCGATCTCGCGGGACGCGGCGCGCGCGTGACACTCTCCGATGTAGATGCCACCGCTGGGGCGGCCGCCACCGCTGAGCTGGCGGGGGCGCGCTTCCAGCGCGCGGATCTCGCGCTGGCCGACGAATGCGAGCGACTGGTGGCAGCGACCAAGGCCGCTGAAGGGGCCATTGACATCCTCGTCAACAATGCGGGCATTCAGCACGTCGCGCCCATCACCGAATTCGCCGAGGCTCGTTGGCGCCAGATCATTGAAATCATGCTGACCGCTCCCTTCCTGCTGACCAAGGCGGTGTTGCCCGGCATGTACGAGCGCGGCTGGGGTCGCATCATCAACCTCGCTTCGGTGCACGCCCTGCGCGCGTCGCCGTACAAATCGGCGTACGTCGCGGCCAAGCATGGGCTGCTGGGACTCACCCGCGTCACTGCTCTGGAGGGCGCGGAGCACGGCGTCACCTGCAACGCCATCTGCCCTTCGTACGTGCGCACGGCGCTGGTCGAGAAACAGATCGCCGATCAGGCGCGCCTCCATGGCATCCCCGAATCGGAGGTCGTGGCGAAGATCATGGTGGCCGAAGCCCCCATCCACCGCCTGCTCGAGCCGGAAGAGGTCGCCAGGTTCGCCGCCTATCTCTGTTCGGACGATGCCAGCGGAATCACCGGCGCCGCCCAGGTGATTGACTGCGGCTGGACTGCCCACTGAAGAGTATCGCGACTGCGTTCAGGCGTCCTGGCTCGTGCTCCCAGGCATGTCGACATAGTCAATTTGATCGCTGAAGACAGTACCAGGATCTGATTGCCTCGCCCACCACATATGGGCAATTTGCCCATGTACGCCCATCGCTCTCCGCTTCTATAGTTGAAGCGAGTTTTCGCAAACGCGGGTACCAACGACCGTAGTGCGATCCATCGCGGAGCGGTTCGCGCGGTGCTTCACCTGGAGTAGCACGGTTTTCGACCGCCAGGAAAAGAGGGAGAGGTCCGATGCGCTTGTTTCATTGTACGACACGCCGCATGGTCGCGGGGTGCCTGAGCGTGCTCACCATGGCCGGCGCTCTCGGCCTCGGCGGGCTGAGCGGCGGCGCGCCCGCCTTTGCCGCCACCTCATCTCCATATCAGGCGACTGCTGGCATTCTCACCCCGGTGGCCACGGTCGATCCGCAGCAGCTCGCGCTGGCGACCCCCGCCGGCGCCGCCACGCGCGGGATCGCCAGGGGAGCGCGCCGCGTGCATCCGCGCGGCCCGGCGAGCCAGGCGACGGTCGCGGCCCCCACGTCGCTCGCTGCCAGCGCGACCAGCCAGGTATTGACCAACTTCAACGGCGTGAGCAGTCTGGATAGCGCCGTCACCAACTTCGGCGCGGAATTCGAGCCGCCGGATCAGGGTCTGTGCGTGGGCAATGGCTTTGTCCTCGAGGCGGTGAACTCAGCCTACACGGTCTACCGCACCAACGGCGCGGTGGTCGCCGGTCCCTTCAACGTCAACGCGCTGTTCGACGAAGGACTGAAGCAATTCACCAGCGACCCGCGCTGCTATTTCGATCGCTCCACCAACACCTGGTTCGCGATCATCCTGTTCATCAACGCCACGAACACCGGTGGGCGCACCGATCTCGCGGTGAACACCTCGGGCGACCCCACCAAACCGTGGACGATCTATCACATCAACGGCACCGATGATGGCACCAACGGCATGCCCAACAACCCCGGCTGCCCCTGCTTCGGCGATCAGCCACTGCTCGGGCTTGACCATGCCAACGTGTATATCAGCACCAACGAGTTCTCGATCCTGGGACCCCAGTTCAATGGCGCGCAGATCTACGCGATCGCCAAGACCGACCTGGTGGCGCTCGCCCCGCGCGTGCACGTCGTGCACTATGGCAACCTGATGATTGGCGGCGCGCTGGCCGCCTCGGTGCAGCCGGCCATCACCTATGGCTCACCCAGCGCGGAGTTCTTCCTCAGCTCGCTCGATCCCACCGCCACCACCGATGACCGGCTGGGAGTCTGGGCGCTGGCCCACCAACCAGACATCGCCACGGGAGGCATGCCCCCGCTTTCGCATGTCGTGATCGCCTCCGAGCCGTACGGTGTGCCACCAGGCGCGGTCCAGAAGGGCGCCACCAGCCTGCTCGATGCGGGCGACGACCGCATGATGCAGGTGGAGTACATCAATGGCGTCCTCTGGGGGGCCCTCGGCACCACCGTGACACCGAATGGTGACACGACCTCCCGCGCGGGCGTCGCCTGGTTCCGCGTCCAGCCGCACCTGACCGGCTCAACCATCGCCAGCGCCGTGGTGCGTGCCCAGGGCTATGTGACCGCGCCAGGGAACTATCTCCTCTATCCTGCTCTGGCCGTCGCGCCCGACGGCACCGCCGCGATGGTCGTCACCATCTCCGGCGCGACCCGCTTTGCCAGCGCGGCCTACACCGTACTCGCCCCGCAGCAAGCGGCCTTCGGAGCGATTCAGATCGTGGCTGCTGGCACCGGACCCTACGATCCCGCCGCCACACGCTGGGGCGACTATTCCGCGGCGGCGCTCGCTCCCGATTCCGGCAGCTTCTGGTTCGCGACCGAGTACATCCCACCGCGCTCCAGCCAGACCCCCGACCGGCTGCGCAACTGGGGCACGCGCGTCTTTCAGGTGAACGGGTAGCCCCCCGCCACGCGCCGTCATGTCGGCGCGATGGCGCGATTGTCCGCCGTCCATCGTTGCGGGTCCTCGTTGCGGGTCCTCGTTGCGGGTCCTCGTTGCGGGTCCTCGTTGCGGGTCCTCGTTGCGGGTCCTCGTTGCGGGTCCTCGTTGAGGTCCAACCCACCGTCTGATGGTTGGGTTGGACCTCCATATGTCGGTCGTCCACGGCGGGGCCCGCTGGTAGGAGGGTAGCGGGAGTCTTGTTCGCCTTGCGCTCGGATGAGTCGTACAATCCCAGGTACGGGCCCACCCTCCATCTGGCAAACGCCCGTGGTTGATCGGTTGCATGCTGACGGGACGTCGTGACACTACGACTTCGCGCTCCCGGCTTGCCCGGCCCATAGGAGTTTACGGATTATTCGCGACCTGTCATTATGTAAACCCTCTGCTCCCTGCCGGGTCCGTAGGGGTTTACGGATGTAAACCCTCTGCTCCCTCGCTGGGTCGGTAGGGGTTTACGGGTTATTCGCGACCTGTCATTATGTAAACCCTCTGCTCCCTCGCCGGGTCCGTAGTCGCGCACGGGTGTGCGCTCTGGACCCCGTTATGCGCAACCGCTCTCTGTCTCCTATCTGAGACCAGCACCGTCACCGAGAGAGGATATCCTACATGCCCGCGCACCGCGAAGGGCTGCTTGGCACCAGCACGCTGACCGAACAGCAAGCCCAGGAGGTCAACCAGCTCGCTGATGTGTGCGAAGCCGCCGATGG
>DASYGC010000827.1:0-2563 GCA_036000225.1 Ktedonobacterales bacterium
TGGCCGGCCTGGCCACGTTGACCCGCCCCACCGGTGGCATGCTGGCGTTGGCTTTTGGCTGGGAATACCTGCGGCAGTCACCAGTCAGCTGGGCCACCGTTCAGGCCTGCGGCCTCAGCCTGAGAAAATGGTTGAACGATCAGCATGCACTGCGCATCCTGCTGGGGCGATTGGGCACCATCGCGCTCATGCCGCTGGCGGTGCTGCTCTATGCGGGATACCTATGGAAGCGGTTCGGGGATCCGTTGCTCTTCAAGAAGGTGGAGGGCGCCTACTGGAACCACCACTCGGCATTGCCCACCAAGGGCCTCTACCTGGGGGTCTCAGCGCTCTTCCAGCAACCCTTCACCACCTTCGTTTCGGCTCGCGGGTTGCTCGATGTTGTGCCGATCGTGTGCTTTCTCGTGATAGCGCTGCTGGGCATCAAGCGGGTGCCGCTGAGCTTTTCGTTGTTCGGCCTGGCCGTCGTGGCGCTCAGCCTCATGGCGCCAATCCCGGGCCAGTGGCCGCTGCAGTCAGGCATCCGCTATTTGCTACCCGTGTTTCCCGTCTTTGTTGTGCTGGCCCTGTGGTCGCGGCGCTGGCCAATGCTTGAGACCTGGCTGGTCTATACCTGGCTGCCGCTGCAAGCCATCCTGATCTTTCTGTTTCTCCATGGCGGCTGGATCATCTAATACCGAGATCGGGTGATCGGTGGCGTTTCGTAGTGGCGCACGGGTGTGCGCTCTGGCACTCGTCATGCGTAAGCCTTCATGCGAACTGAGTATCACGGCACGCTGACGCATCCCCCCGCGCTGTCCCAGGGCGTGCGAGCCAGCACCGAGTTTTTGCAGTCTCCAGTTCATCCCAGACGCGTCTGGTTGACCGCTTCAATGCGTTGGCACGGGTCAGGCGCGGCGGATGCGCTGGTAGGTTGAAACAGAGAACTTGGGGGCAGAGAACAGGATGCGCAGCGACACGCTGGCAGACGTGCGAACACCGCACTCATCGGGCAATGCGCTGGCTGCCCTGCCGCGCGCCTGGCGGCAGGGGACGCGTGATCCGTTCACCTGGCTGCTCGTCGCCGGGTGCCTGGCCGCGATTGCATTGAGCACCATGGGTATCGCGCGCAGCCTCGATGGCGACGAAGGCGCGTTTCTGGCCATCGCGCAACTGGTGCTGGATGGACGTGTGCCCTACCGTGACGTGTTCGACCAGAAGGGGCCAGGCATCTACTACTATCTTGCCGCGATTCTGGCCATCACCGCCCAGCTGAGTCCGCTCCAGCAGATCATCGCGGCACGCATTGGCGTGGAGCTGGTCAACCTGTTGACGGCGTTTGGCCTGGTATTGCTCGGCAAACGCTGGTGGCGCCTGGAAGTCGGCCTGCTGGCCGGACTCCTCTGGCTGATTTGCCTGCCAGTCTACGGTGGCGACCAATTTTTCACCGAGCCTTTTGCCGCTGCCGCCACTGTCTGGGCGGTAGTGGTGGCGCTGCGTTGGCCTGGCGTGCGCGGCGCCCTGGGCGCCGGCCTGCTCATCGCGCTGGGGTCGATCTTCAAGCAAACGACCATTCTGGCGCTGCCAGGTGTCGCCCTGGCCGTGCTCGCGGCACGCCCTCCAGCCGGCCGCCCCTGGTGGCGGCCCTCACGCTTGGCGCTGGCCCGACTGAGCGCGCTGGTCGCGGGCGTATGCGCGCCCTGGACCATCGTCTGCCTGTTGTTCGCGTTCACGGGCGGGTTGGGCGCGCTGCTGGATCAGGTGGTGGTGGCCAACCTGGTGCGCTATCCGGCCGACCCACCCACGGCCATTCGCGCGAGCATCGCCGGCGACATCAGCGCGCTGTGGGGCTTCTGGCTGATCCTCGGCGCGCTCCTGCTGGTTGGCGTGATGCGCTGGGCGGGAATCCCGCGCTCGTGGCGCCACACTCCTGGTCTGGCGGTGTGGGTGACGGTGCTGATTGGCGCGCTCAACCTGGTGCCGTTTGCGTCACATGCCTATCCCCACTATTTCCTTCAGCTACTGCCGTGGGCGGCTCTGCTCGTGGCGCTCGCTTTCCTGCCCGCGCTGGATGCCTGGCGCGCCGCCGTACGACGCACCGCGCCGACTGTCGAGGCGATTCCAGCGCGCGCGCTGCTCGCTTCCGTGGCGCTGGCGGGTCTGCTGTTGCTGCTGTCGCCGCCAGCGCAGTTGCCCCCCACGCAGTGGCAGGCAGACGCTACCGAAGCTCAGTCTCAGGCCAACGTGGGGACCTGGATCGCCTCATATACTCCGCCAAACGCGCGTCTGCTGATCGCGCCGACGGACCCTAGTTACTACTTTCTGGCGCGCCGCACCCCCGCGGTGCCCTATGTCTATCTGCTGCCCATCAACCTCTCGCCTTCGTTGCTGACATCGGCAACCGAGCAGGTGCGCACCAGACAATTCGACGTGGTGGTCTGGCAACTTGGCGGCGTCATCGGCGGCCAGGCGCCTCAGTTCGCTACCCTGTATCAGGCGCTGCTCACCCACTATCACCTGGCGGCGCGGAACACGCGCTTGAACATCGCCATCTACCTGCCCAATGTGCTCGGATAGCCGAGCG
>DASYGC010000828.1:0-1957 GCA_036000225.1 Ktedonobacterales bacterium
GCCGTCAGCGTCTCCGGCTCCCAATCGGCCTGATGCCACTGGAGTCGCATGCGCTCGCCCGGCACCCACTCCGTCACGCGTCCCACCCCAAAGTCGCCCTGCGTGATGCGCCCCTCTGGCCCCGGAGCGAAGGCCAACCCGGCGCGGTCCAGCGCGCTGACCACCTCGTCAACCACGGTGTCGAACGCCGCCGCCGGGGCGAGCGCGCTGTTCATGCTGACCGAAACGGTGGTGGTGGTGTCATCCGCCATCTGACTCTCCTTACGTTCGCCCGGCAATTGCCGTTCAGGGTATACAACATCGGCTCATCTGCACGCATTCCGCACGACGATGAGCTAGGAGGAAATGGGGAGCGTAACTGCTCAGGACGCCCATGCCACGGGTAGCGGGCGACCATTGAAGACCGCCGTGAGAGCGGCGAGCATGCCGTGGCCTTGCTTGCGCATGGTGGCCAGATAGCTGCGCAGGCGGCAGTAGGCGGTGGCGCCTGTGTCGCTGCGGAAGGTGCCGGCGATCTTCTGCTGCACCTTCGCCATGCGCAGATCCCGCTCCGCTTGGTTATTGGTGAAGGGGATGCTCAGATCGTCCACGAACGCGAGCACACGGTCACTGTGCCGGAGCCGCGCGTCCAGCAGGTTCTTGGCCGGAGACTGTTTGGGTCGGCCACGCCGGGATCGCACCGCTGGCGGCGGCTGGGCCGCAAAGCCCTGGGCCAGCACGTCGTGGTACTGCGCGATCCAGGCCATCCGTTCCTCGGCGGGCAGACAGGTTGCGCCTGCGGCGCGCCATTCGTCCGCTGCAGCGCACATCCCCCGCAGCATCTCGGCCAACGCGGCTGCCCACGCTTGGCCATCCTGCTCAGCCACCAGCGTCAACTCGCGCAGCAGATGCGCGCCGCACAGGCTATGGGTGCCGTCGGCATAGGCGTCGTAGCTGGCCCAGCGGTCATGGGTCGCCCGACCGTGAAAGCGCGGCCAGATGCCAATCGCCGCCGTCGCCGCCGCGCCGCGCTTGGGATGCCAGGCCAGATGGGTCAGCCAGCGCGTGCTGTTGACGTGCAGCCAGTGCAGCCTCCCGCCAAATGCGGATGCCGGTCTCGTCGGCATGCTGGTGGGGACCCGCCGCGACCAGATCGGCGATCTGGGCGACCGTCGGCCCCAGGATGTCCGCCGCCTGCTCGACCCAACTCGCCAGGGTCCCATCGCTGAGCGTGCAGCCGAACAGATCGGCGAGCGCCTCGTGGGTGCGCTCCTGCGGCACGACTTGGTAGTGGTGCAGATACACCGCCAGCGCCCGCACCCGCGGCCCGTATTGGGCCGGGGACCGCACCGCCTCGGGGAAGGCGCCGCGCGTCACCGCCTGGCACGCCGGACAGCGGACGGCCACCGCCTGGTGCTCGGTCACCTCCAGGCGCGGCGGCGGCAGGTCCTGCACCTGGCGTCGCTCGACCACCGTCCCCGGCACGCCGTCGAGCGGCTGCTGGCATTGCCCACAGACGACCGGCGCATGCGCCTCTACCCCATCGGGGGTTGCGACCAGCGCCAACGTATGCCCGGCATGCCCCGGCTGGCCTCCCGGCTGCTTGCCGCTGGGGCGCCGCGTGGGGCGTAGGCGCCGCGCCATCCCGTCACTGGCCGGTGGTTTGCTGCTGTTGTGGCTATCCTGCGCCCGTTGCCGTTTGAGCGCCGCCAACTCGGCCAGCAACTCCCGCACGTAGGCCTGCAGGGTGGCCAATTCCGCTTCGAGGTGGGCAATGCGCTCTTTGTCTGTCATGGCCGTAGTCTAGCAGACCCCGCAACCCCCTCCTGAGCAGTTACCATTAATCAATACTAAGCCAAGGCCCCCGATGCACGCCATCAAATATTCCAGCTTTCTTCCCTTCCGATATTCCTGATTGTACCGACGCCCACGACGGAACTCAAACGACACGGTCAACAGTGGACTGCCAGCCAGAATC
>DASYGC010000829.1:0-2293 GCA_036000225.1 Ktedonobacterales bacterium
CGAGAGCGCCGCCCCCACCACCATCAGCGCCGCGAAGCCTACCAGCACCGCGAGATACGGCCAGATCTGGTCCAGGCCGAAGCCCTTGAGCATGACATCCTTCAGCGCGAAGTTCGCATAGGTCAGCGGCAGCACGTAGGCGATCTGTTTGAGCACTGGCGGCAAGCTCGATACCGGCCAGAACAGGCCACTCAGCAACGCCTGCGGCACCAGCAACAGCGGGATGAGCTGCACCACCTGCAGTTCGTTGCGCGCCAGCGCCGATGCGAAGATGCCCATGTTCACCGCGCCGATGGTCAGCGCCAGTGTCACCAGAAAGAGCAGGCCCAGGTTGCCCTTGTAGTGTACCTGGAGCACATACACCACAAACAACAGAATCACCAGCGACTGCGCCAGTGCGAAGATCAAGAAGCCGAACACATAGCCCAGCACCAGTTCAGTTTTGCTCAAGGGCGACACCATCAGCCGCTCGATGGTGCCCTGCGAGCGCTCGCGCAGGAACGACACCGATGTCAGCAGGAAGATGAAGAACAGCGCGAATAGTCCAATGAACAGTGGCGCCAACGCGTCGGTCTGTGTATATTGAGGACCGCCGTAGAGATAGGTCGTCGTCAACGTCGGCGTCAGTGCCTGCGCCCCGTCAGGCACGCCTCCCGGAGCACCACCAGGAGCGCCACCCGCGAGGGGTGCGGCGGACGGCGTCAGTGACGCCACCAGCAACGAGGTCAGCCCGCGCAGTTGTTTGGCCACCGCCGGGTTGGACCCCTCCAGCCGCAGCGTCAATTGTGGCGTCTGACCCGCGGCCAGCTCACTGGCGAGATCGGCGGGGAAGCTCAGGACGCCATCGGCGTCGCCGTTCTTCAGTGTCGCGTCCACCTGGTCCGCCGCGATGGTCTTCAACGTGAAACCAGTCTGTGCTTGCGTGCGCGCTTGAAGCATGCTCACCAGTGTCGTGCCGGCCGGTCCATCGGGCGGTACGATGCCCAGCGTCACCCCCGCTGTACTGACGTTGAGCACCAGGTTCAAGACCGTCATCACCAGCAGCGGCGCCACAAAGAGCAACGCCAGCGAGCGCCGATCGTGGACGAATTGCTGGACGATACGCCCCGCCACCGCCAGAATCCGGCGCGGCGACGCGAATGCGCCACCGGTGCGCGGCTGCTCTCTCACCTGAGCCGGTTGTGTGGCCATCATCGCGCACCTCCCACTGACGCCTGCCGCTCATCGGTCGCCTCGTGTCGCTGGGCGAAGTACAGGAACGCCCGCTCGAAATCTTCCTGGCCCGACTCGCGCCGGATCGCGTCCGGGGTGTCGGCAACCAGCAGTTTGCCAAAGCGCAGCAGCGCGATGCGATGGCAGCGCGCCGCTTCATCCAGATGGTGGGTCGAGACGACGATGGTCACCCCTTGCTGGTTCAGGCGCGCGAAGTAGTCCCAGAAGGCGTGGCGGAGCTCGGGATCTATGCCTACGGTCGGCTCATCGAGAAAGAGCAGCCGTGGCTGGTGGATCAGCGCGCAGGCCAGCGAGACACGCTGGCGCATGCCGCCGCTCAGCGTCTGCACCGGCGATCCCGCCCGCTCGGCGAGGTCCACCAACGCCAGGGTCTCGTCGAGCCGGGTGCGCAGTAATCGCCCGCGCAGGCCGTAGAGGGTGCCGAAGAAGGCGAGGTTCTCGCGTACGCTCAGTTCGCTGTACAGCGCGCTGGCCTGGGTCATGTAGCCGATGTGGCCCGCCACCCGGTGGTCGGGCATCATCCGGCCCAGCACGCACACCTGTCCGCTGGTGGGCCGGCCCAGGCCCAATAGCAGACGCAGCAGGGTGGTCTTGCCCGAGCCATTGGGGCCGATCAGGCCAAAGGTCTCGCCCCCGGCGACGCGCAGGGTGACGCCATCCAGCGCGCGCACCTTGCCAAATGTTTTGGTCAGCGCCCGCACGCTGATGGGGTCATCGGTCACCGCTTCCCCGCCACTCGCGGCGATGCCCAGCTCTCGATTTGGTTCCATGCGCGTCTCCATTCGTCCACCACGCGGTTGTTTGACCAGTCAATCAACATGATACTGGCAATTGGAGGTTTGCGCAAGAGGACTCCCGAACGAGATTCAGGTCCCAAGGAATGTGCAGTGCCATGAGAACATGCGGCTATACGAAGCGCCCCAGCGTTGACGGTTGGGAACGGGCATGGCATACTCAAGGTTGGAGCATCGCCCGCTCTCTGGTTGGGCTGACCAGCACGCGGCGATGATGTCTGGGTGAATGTCGCCTGGTGGGGGTGGAGGCTCGTGGCGAAGAAAAA
>DASYGC010000830.1:0-5077 GCA_036000225.1 Ktedonobacterales bacterium
CGGTGAAGGTGCAGCGACCGGATGTGGATCGCCTGGTACGCATCGATCTGGGCACGCTGCGCTTTGTCCTGGCCGTCGTGCGCTTGCTCATACCTTCCGCCGACCGCATGGTGGATACGCGCCGCCTCTACCGCGAGTTCAGCCGCACGGTCTACGAAGAGCTCGACTATCGGCGCGAGGGCCACAACGCCGAACGCTTTGCCCGCATGTTCGCCCAACAGAGCGATGTGGTGGTGCCTGCCATCATCTGGGAACAGACCACCTCACGCGTGCTGACACTCAGTTGGGTGGACGGCATCAAGGTTTCCGAGGTCGCGGCCCTCACCGCCGCGGGAGTCTCGCGCCTGGCCGTCGCCCACCGTCTCACCGATCTCTATCTGCGCCAGTTGCTGCACCACGGCTTCTTCCACGCCGATCCGCATCCCGGCAACATCTTCGTCCAGCCGGTCCCTGGCGGGTTCAAGCTGGCCTTCGTCGACTTTGGCATGATGGGCGCCATCGCACCCCATCACAAGCGCGCGCTGGCCACCGCGTTCGTCGGCGTGATCCAGCAGGATGCCTCGGTGCTGGCCAGCGCCCTGGAGGCGCTGGGCTTTATCCTGCCGGGCGCCACCCGCCCCGAGCTGGAACAGGCCATCGCGCACCTGCTCGCCACCTTTGGCAACATGACCATGGGCGAACTGCGCGATCTGGACCTCGGCGAGTTGCTGGATGACGTCGAAGGGCTGCTCTATGGCGATCTCTTCCGCCTGCCCTACCAGTTCGCGTTTATGGGCCGGGCGGTGGCCACCCTCTCGGGTGTGGTCACGCTGCTGGCGCCCGAGTTCAACTTCATCGCGGCGGCCGTGCCGCACGCCCGCGAACTGGTCGGCCAGAATAGCCTGGCGCAGGTGTTGCGGCTGGTCGGCGTCGAAAGTGTGAGCGAGCTGGCGCGGGTGCTGCTGCGCGAGGGCGTAGCCATCGCGCACAGTGTCTCCGCGCTGCCGCGGCTGACCGAGCGAGTGATGCAGCGCGTCGAGAGCGGCGATCTGCGGCTGGTGATCGAAAGCCCGGACCTCGATCCGCGCGTCCACGCGCACCTCGGCACGCGCATTGCCGTGGGCGTGCTGCGCCGGCCCGTGCCGGCCTGGGTACCGCTGACCGTCGCCGGTGTGGCGCTGGGCGCCCTCGCGCTCTGGCGCCGCCTGCCGCGGCGCTGACCAGGCTCACGAGGCGTCATCCACCGCGTGCAGGGCGGCGGCGGGGCCATCGGGCTGGTGGTGCGTGCGGATCAGCAGCACCACACGCGCGGGCAGCCCCGCCGCCGCGGCCAGGTCGGCGCCGATGGCGGCGTGGTGCCAGGCGTGGTAGAACGGGCGGCGCCACCACGGCGCCGGCTCGCGCGCCAGCCAGCGCAGCACCCCCGGCGCGAACGCGCGCAGCAGTACGAACGGCGGCCGGATCCACAGTCGCACACGTCCCGCCCCCTTGCCGCTGTCGTGCAACAGTGCCGCCGCCAGCAGATCGTCATCGGCGCAGCCCCGCGCGCGCAACGCGCCAAACACGTCCAGGCTATGGCGCTGATCGGCGCGCGACATCGTGGCAAACAGCGCGCGACCGGCCGGCGGGAGCTGCGTGCGCAGGATGTCCGTGTCGGCGGTGTCCAGCGGGCGGGGTGTCAGTGAGCGCCACACCTGCCACACGCGATAGCCGGCGGCGCCCAGAGCGGCGCGTCGCCCGCGCGGCGGTGGGTCCGTTGCGACCACGGTGGCATCCTCAGTGCATAGATCACCTGCTGGGCTGGCTGCCCTGGCCCGCATGAGATCGCGCGCCCTCACAGCAAGTTCATCAGGAAGATGGCCGGGCCCGCCACCCGCGCCGCGATCGCGAGCGCCAGCCCTTGAAACAGCGTGGCTGGATCGAAAAAGACGCCGATGAAGCGCAGCAGCACGGGAATCGCGAAGAAGATGATCAGCAGGGTGGCTTCCATGTAGGGTTCCCAGCGGCGCCAGGTCACCGCCGGATTGTTGGGGAGCAGCGCGAAAACCACCTGGTAGCCATCGAGCGGATACAGCGGAATCAAGTTGACCAGCGCGAGCAACAGGCTGGTGACACCCACGAGGATGGCGAATTGCTCCAGCCGCAACACCCAGGCCCCCTGCACTGGCGCGAGGCATTGCTCCAGGCTCTGGCCGAACTTGCCCGCAAAGATCGAGCAGGGGCTGCCCAGCGACGTGGCGTAGAGGTTTAGCCGCTGATAGCCGGGGACGAACTGAATGCCCAGGAGAATACCCAATCCCACCAGCGCGCTGACGATCGGTCCGGCCAGCGCGACCAGCATGATGCCGAGATCCGGTCCGCCGCGCAGCCGGCTGGAATCGAGCCGCATGGGCTTGCCCCAGCCGATGCCCGCATAGGTGGGAAAAAACGACAGCACCGCGGCCACCAGCGTGCCGATCGGCGCCATATGGCGGACGGGATTGAGTGCCAGGCGTCCATCCCGCGCCGGAGAACTGTCGCCCAACAGCAGCGCCACCGCGGCGTGCCCACACTCGTGAAGGGTCAGCGCGATGACGAACGCGACGAACGTTTCGAGGATGAGCACGACATTGATCGGCATTGAGGAGACTCCGTGTACAGCCGCCAGCGGGCGAATGGGAGAGGCGAAAGTCGCAAGGCGGCACTGCCTGCCCGGCGCCTCCTGTGGTACGTCGTGTGCGCGAGATGCGCGGTCGCATCGAGTACACGTACCATGATCGGTCACGAATAACCCGAGAGAGTGAGAGTGATAGCGAGAGCGAGACCAGGGGCGGGAAACTGGACGTCAACTGGCGGTCCAGCCTGTTCCGGTGCGGGTTGCGCCGGTCCTACCCCTGGTCCAGCCGAGAGCTGCGGGAAGAAGCGGGCTACTTCTGGTCCTTGGCCTTCTTCGGCTTGCGTTTTTCCTTTGCGGGGCGATCTTTACTGGCCACACCGCGCCTCCTCGATCTGAAAATAGTGGGGCGACCCCGGCGAACCAGGTCTTCGTCGCGGGCCTGCCGTGAGCCATTATAGCCGCTCACCGGCGGTGCCGTCCAGCGCCGCGGGCAGGCAGGGTGTCCCGCCGCCGCGCTCGCCGGTCCTATGCCGCTAGCATGGCTGCGCCGGTTGCGGTAGAATGCGGGATGATATGTTACCAGACCTGGGGACGCGACGTAGAGATGGTGAGCGATCCTACCACATCCGCGTGCCCCGCGCCGGTGAGCCGCGCCCCGGCCCCCGTCCGCCCCTGGCCCCCTTATATAGGCGCCCGCATGGGCATACGCGATGTACGCCCGCTCTGCGTGTAGCGGTGTGTTCGCGCCGAGTAGCCCGCGACGACGCGGTATGATCTGATGATTGAGCCGGCCCGATGCCGCCAGTCGTGATGGGATGGGAGATGCTGGATGACATATGAGGCCACTGGCGACGCGGTCAACGGTCATCGGCGGGCGAGCCGCGGACGCGCGGCCCGCAAGCTTACGCCTACCGCTGCGGCGCCGGCAATCGTGGACGGCCCTCCCGCGCTGCGCGATCCCGCGGCGCTGCTGCGAAATGCCGACTGGCCGCGCTTGCCCGCGGTCGAGCGCGCCGCGTTGCTGGCGCCGTATGCCGGCCTGGCGCTGCCCGTTGCGGCAGACGGCCCTGACCTGCGCGAAACGGCTGACGATGCCGCGTTGCGGGCCTGGGTGGCCGACCTGGTGGCGCAACGGCTGCAAGGCGCGGCGGCGGGCTCCTTGCGCGCCTGGCTGGAAGATGGCACCCCCAACTCCCATCTCTATATCTCTGGCTCGCCCGGCCGCGCGCGGACCAGTGTCGTCGCCACCTTCGCGCGCCGGGCGCTGCGGCGCCAGCCCGCCTCGCCCGATTACTGCTACGTCCCCGATCCCACCGCACTTGGGCATTGCTGGCTGCTGGCGTTGGCCGCCGGAACCGGCATGCCCTTTGCCGAAGCCTTGATCAGCGCCATGCGCGCGATCCTGCTCAACTGGGAGAAGCCGCGCGAGCGGCTGCGCATTGCCAGCGACGACGAGCCGGACGAGACCGTGCTGCGTGCGCGTATGGTCGCGGCCAGCCTGGGCGCCATCGTTGACACGGTTCCCACAGCGGTCCGCCCGTATCTCGATCGCCTGAGCGCCGCGCTCACCGCCGTCTGCGCCAATTCGATACCGCCCGTCGTCGCGGAGATCGATGTGCCGGCGGGGCGCATCCAGCTTCCCGCGCTCGATGCCGCCACCATCGCCGCCTTGCCACTGGCGGCGGGTACCGCGGCCGAGCCCGCCGCTGACCCGCATCCACCCGTGATTGTCAGCTCGCTCTCGCGCATGGACCTGACGCGCTCTCTGCTGCGCGCCAATGGCGGAGTGCTCGTGCTGCTCGCGGCCGATTTCGTCGATCGCGACCAGGTGACGAGTGAGCTGGCGACGCTGCGCGGGGTGCTGCGCGCGGGCATGGTGTATGCTCGCGGCGCGGGTGAGCCGGGCATCCCCATCACCACGCGGGTGGTCCTGATCGGGAGCTATGTGCCGTTTCGCGTGCTCGAACGCGCCGAGGAATTTGTGCGCCTCTTTCGCTACAAGATTCGCTTCGACGAAGACACCGATTGGGTACCCGAGTCCGAAGCGGCCTACGCCGCGCTGCTGGCGGGCGTGGCCGAGTACTACCATCTGCCGCCATTTGATCCCACGGCGGTGGGCCGCGTCGTCGAGGAGGGCGCCCGCCGCGCGAGCCACTACCACCGCGAGCACCTGACCGCCGATTTGCCGGCGCTGCGCGATCTGGCTGTCGAGGCGGGCAAGCTGGCGCTCGCTCGCCACGCCTCCCCTTCGGCCCGCTCGACGCGCGCGGCGCGCGCGGATGCCGCCACGTCCGCCGCCGCGCCCGCGACCAGACGCGCCGCCAGGACCGCCGCGCCGCTGGCCACCACCGCCGCCGATGTCGAGGCCGCCATCGCCGCGCGCCGCACGCTGCAGAGCGGCCAGGGGCGCCTCGCGCGCGAGATGGTGCTCTCCAATCACGAGATCGTCCCCACCGTGGGCGCGGCCGTTGGTCAGATCAATGGCCTGGGGGTCTCAATCTC
>DASYGC010000831.1:0-6570 GCA_036000225.1 Ktedonobacterales bacterium
CCGCGCACGCGTTGCGCGATCGCCTCCCAACTCAGCGCCGCGCGCACGGGGAGGTGAAAGTGCGCGCCACTGCCCGCGCGCACGACCTTGGGGGCCAGCCAATCGGCGCAGCCGGGTCCCAGCCACACCTCATCAACATCCGCGGCCAGCGCCGAGCGCAGCAGGGTGCCCAGATTGCCCGGATCGCTCAGCGCATCGAGCAGCAGCACCAGGGGGCGCGCGCGTCCGCGCCGCCGCGCGCGAACGGCATCAGGCGCCACCGCGCCCAGCGCGACGGCGGCGACGATGCCTTGCGGCGTCTGCGTGTCGCAGGCGCGCGCCACCACCTGCTCGGTCGCCTCCAGGATCGCGCCGCCCGCCGCCCTGGCGGCCTCCAGCTGGCCCAGCAGCCGGCGGCCCGCCGCGCCGCGTTCCAGCGCATCAGAGGCAAAGAGCACCAACGTGGGCAACACGCCGGCCTCCAGCGTGGCTTCCAGCAGGTGTGGTCCCTCGACGAGGAAGGCGCCGCTGGTGTGGCGTCCCTTCGCGGTATGCAGTGCGCGCAAGGACGCGATATGGGAGTTGGAGAGGCTGGTGATGGCCGGCATGCGATCCTCTCCCCCTGCCCCCTCCTCGAATGACCGGTCACGAATGACGGCGCGGGCAGGGGGTCCAGAGATGGGCTACTTCATGGCGAGGTGCCAGCGAAGGCGAGCGTGGGTGGTAGAGCGGGCTTGTGGAATGAATTCCACGTGTACTCCCGTGCCGGCTAGCGGGGTGATGTTTCAGACGCATTGACTCCCATTCGATGGGACGCTTCACGTATCACGCAGTGAGGTGTCAAGCGAGACGGATCCAGCCGACCAGCACCAATCTTTGGCCGCTTGGGGACATGTCGAATGCAATCCTCGTGACACCAATGGACACAGCGCCAAGAGGTGTTTCGCCACGCAGCTCGTCGGCGCGATGGGCACCGTTCGCGCAGAGGTGGAGTGAACTACCAAACGCCGCGCGGCCGTCGAGCGGGTGGATCGCGTGGTGTCGGAGCGGCGCGAGGGAGGCAGGGCGGGTGCTATGCCCGCGCCGCCGCGCTCTGGAGCGCCGAGCGGGCCTGCGCGACGAGGGCGCTAAAGGCCGGCATGTCGGCGACGGCGATGTCGGCCATGATCTTGCGATCGACGGCGACGCCCGCCAGTTGCAACCCCTGGATCAACTCGTTGTAGCGCATGTTGTTCATGCGCGCGGCGGCGTTGATGCGCGTGATCCACAGCCGGCGCATGTCGCGCTTGCGATTGCGTCGGTCGCGATAGGCATAGGCGAGCGACTTCATCATGGACTCGTGCGCCGTCTTGATCAGACGGCTACGCGCGCCCCAGTGGCCCTCGGTGTAATTGAGGACTTTCTTGTGTCGCTTGTGGGATGTGACACCTCGTTTTACTCGTGGCATGTTCTTCCTCCGGCCTGCAGTGCCGCACCAGGGAAATCATCTGGCATCATCGGGGATTGATCAGGAATCATCAGGCGTAGGGCAACAGGCGCTTCATCTTATGCGCGTCGCCCGTGGCCATCACGGTGCGCTTATCAAGCGACCGATTGCGGTTGGCGTCCTTCTTGGTGCGATACTTGGTGCGGGCAGCCTTCATGTGCATGAACTTGCCGCCGCCCGTCGTCTTCACCCGCTTGACGGTCGCCTTATGGGTCTTGAGTTTGTACTTCTTCATGTCTCTCTTGGCCTTCTCCACTCAGCGACACGCGTCGCACCGGCACTGATTCCGTGGGCGGTGCGCCAGTCCGGCCGGCGCTCGTGAGCGCGCCAGATCTACGCGCGCGCTGATCACATAGAGCGTGCCAGCCGGCGCGATAGCTGCCGCGGCCGCCGATTCCCGCTGTGCGGGGTGCTGGTGAGGGCATCAGTCTATCACGTCCGAACACACAGATAGTTAGTATAGCATAGACACACGCGCGGGACAACGCTGATTTTTCCCGCGACGGATTCATGGGCGCGGGAGGGCGGCCAGCCGCTCATCTTCGCGTTCCTGGTCGTGCTCCACACGCCGCAGCCAGGCGAAAAAGACGATGCTGATCAGGATGAAATCGAGGAAGGTGCCGGGAATCAGCGCGATGCAGCCGGCGATGGTTTGATCGAGCGAGGCGGTGAGATGCCACACCGGCGTGGCCAGCGCATAGGTCGCATAGGTCGGGCGCAGCGCGAAGATCAAGGCGACGCCGAAGATATCGATCGGCAGGCTTTCCAGCAGGATGTAGAGAATCTGCGTGGGGCTGGCCAGGCGCAACTTCGGCTGGTCGGGGGTGAGCACCGGCCACCAGCGGAGGATTCCGGTGAGCAGGATCGTGAGCACTTCGAGGTCGCGCAGCGCCTCGTTATGCAGCGCGGGCTCGTAGAAACTCCCGGCGTGCCAGAGCAGAAAGACGGCGTTGAACAGGCCCGCGGCGGCGAGCATCACGACGATCAGCCCATATTCGCCCAGGTTGCGCAGGGGTCCCAGCGATGTGCGCACGATCCCCGCCGGCAGGCCCAGCAGCAGCAGCGGACCGACGACGGTATTGATGACCATCAACTGGAGCATATGCGCGCTGAAGAGCGTCGTGCGACCGAGGGCATCGAGTGGCGAGATGAGGCAGAGGGCGAGCAGGAGCATCCCCACCACGAAGGAGGTGATCTGGCGCCGCGAGGGCGGCTCGCCCCAGCCACGGCGTTCGCGCAGGGGGCCGACGACGCCATAGTAGGCGCAGCACAGCGCCAGCAGCCCCAGCAGCACGGCGGGATCCCAGTTCCAGGCGAACGCTCCCGACGGTGACACACGTGCCTCCCTGTGGCCGGTGGATGATCCGAATGAGGTCGCAAGGCGCTGATTGGAGCGTCATATTCGCTCCTGTCGCGAGCATAGCATAGCATCACGCAAAGGCGCGGGCAATACATCGCCCATCCCAGGGCGACGCACCCGTGATGACGCGCCCGCCCTGATGTGCTACAGTATCACGCGAACTGGAATCCGCTAGCACGTCTTGAAGAGGAGCATGAGTTGGCCGCTGAAGTTGGCAGGAAGTATGTCATTATCGGCAACGGTATCGCCGGCACCACCTGCGCCCAGACCCTGCGCAAGAACGATCCCGCCTGTGTTATCTGGCTCATCACCAACGAACCCTATCCGCTCTACAATCGCGTCTCGCTGCCCCGCTTTCTGCAGGGAGTGTTGACCGAGCAAAAGGTGATGATCCGCAACTTCGAGTGGCACCAGGAGCAGCGCATCACCCTGCTCACCGAGACCGTCGTCACCCGCGTGGACCCCAATGAGCAGGTCGTCTTCCTCGACAAGGGTGGTCCGCTGCGCTACGATGCGCTGTTGGTCGCCACCGGCGGTTGGGCCAATCCGCTCACGGTCCCCGGCGCCGCCGGCGTGCGCCACATCTATAACTTCGTGACGCTCGACGATACCAAGGAACTGATCGCGCGCGCGCTGGAAACCAAAACGGCGGTCACCTCCGGCGGCAGCTTCATCGCCTACGAACTGACCGAGGGCTTCAACGTGCGCGGGGTGCACGTCACCTGGCTGATGCGCGGTCCTTACTGGCTGCGCAGTATCCTCGACGAGGAGGGCGGGCGCCTGATTGATGAGATCGCCACGCGTCACGGCGTCGAGGTGGTCCACGGCGAAGAGATCCGCGAAGTAGTGCCGGACAATGGCGTGCCCTCGCACGTCATTACCTCCAGCGGGCGCCACGTGTCCGCTGGGGTCATCGGCGTTGGGTTGGGTCTCACGCTCAATCACGCCTTTCTCGCCGATACCGGCATCGAGCGCCGGTCGGGCGTGATCACCGACGACTATCTGCAGACCAACCTGCCGGGCGTCTTCGCCGCGGGCGACCTCGCGGAGTTCTTCGATCCCACCATCGGCCACCACCACACCATGGGCACCTGGGACAATGCTCTGGCTCACGGACGCATCGCGGCGGTGAACATGGCTGGCGGCCACGAACCCTATCTCGACGTGCCCACCTATACCAGTCCATTGTTCAACACCAACATCGCCGTCATGGGCATCGCCGAGACCAACAACCCTGAACTGACCGCCATCGCGCGCACCATGCCCGACGAACGCGGTGGCAAGGACTATCGCAAGTTCTTCTTCAAGGGTCACCGGCTGGTGGGGTCGGTCTTCATCGGCAGCCCCAAGGGCCGCAAGAAGGTGGTCGAGCTGATCCGCACCGGCTTCGAATGTCCCACGCCCGCCGCGCGCGAGGCGCTCTTCGAGGTGCGCTGAGATGGCGAACGGCGCGCCGACACAGGCGCTGCGGCGCCTGGCGGACTGCTGGACGCGGGGCGACGCTGATGGCGCCGCCGCGCTGTTCGCGTCCGCTGCCATGTACAGTGAGCCGCCGCGCTTCAGGTTCGCCGGACGCGCCGCCATCCATGCCTTCTTTGCCGATTTCGCCGCGCGCCACCACGCCGTCAGCTTCACCATCCTGCGCGTGCTGGAGCGGCCCGACGGCGCCCTGGCCGCCGCCGAATGGCGCTTCGCGCACACGCGTACCGCTGACAACACGCGGGCCACCTACGAGGGCAGCGCCTGGATCGAACTCGATGCCGCCGGCCTCGTCACCCACTGGCGCGGCTACTCCGCGCGGGTCGAGCCGCAAGCGCCATGAGGTTTGCCAGCCAGCGGTTGAAAGCCAATGGTGCGAAGCATTGGCGAGGTGTACGCCGGTGGCGAGATGAGTGGTCATTCAGGCTCGCCGGGCGTATATTCATTCGCCCCTACAGCTCGGCTGCTCATTCAGTTCCAGCGAGGGAGTCGGCAGGCGGGAGATCCGGACACAGCGAGATGGGTGGTTGATCGAGGACGCGGGCGTACATCCGTACGCCCCTACAAGCCACCGCTGCTAATTCCGCTCCGGCGAGCCGGGTGGTTGTTCGAGGACGCGGGCTGAAGACACCGCTGCTAATCCGGTTCCGGCGAGATGGTGACCGAGTGGGCGCCAGCCGGCCGGGACCGGCTGGGGACCTGCCGCCTGGAATCGTTATCATAGTGGGGTGCAACCGCTTCGTCCAGGACCGATCAGGAGGAAAGAGCACATTCATGAAACAGCTCAACGGTGGCTACAGTTCAATTGACGAGTACATCGCGACCTTCCCGAAAGACATCCAGGCATTGCTGGAAGCGGTGCGCGCCACCATCAGGGCCGCCGCGCCCGACGCGGTGGAGCGCATCAGCTATCAGATGCCCACGTTCGCGCTGCACGGCAATCTGGTCCACTTTGCCGCGCGCAAGCAGCACATTGGGTTCTACCCCACATCCAGCGGCATCACGGCCTTTGAGGCGGCGCTTGCCCCCTATGAGAAGTCCAAAGGCGCGGTGCAATTCCCTCTCGGTCAGCCCCTACCGCTGGAACTGATCGGCCAGATCACGCGGTTCAGAGTTGCCGAGAATCGCGAACGGGCCGCGGCGAAAGCACGCAAGCGGTCATGATCCGCGACCACGACCAGTTGCTCGGCCAACTCCGCGCACTGCACGATCACATGCAGCGCACCGTCGTCGAGCACAGCGAGCGCAGCACCATCGAAGCGCTGGCCACCATCGTTGACGACGAACAGGCGGGCGACACTACCTTCGCTATTGATCGCGTCAGCGAGACCGCGCTGATCGCCTTCTTCGAGCGGGAGGTCGCCCCCGGTCGCCCGCTGGTGCTCATCGCCGAGGGGCTGCAGGATAGCGGGGATGGCGCGGGGCAGATCGTGCTGCCGCGTGGCACGCCAGTTGAAGCCGCCGAGGTGCGCATACTCGTCGATCCGATTGACGGCACGCGTGGGCTGATGTATCAGAAGCGCAGCGCCTGGATTCTGACCGGTGTGGCTCCCAATCGCGGCCCCGCGACCGGCCTGCGCGATATCGAACTCGCCGTGCAGACTGAGATTCCGCTGGTCAAGCAGCATCTGGCCGATCAGCTCTGGGCCATACGAGGCGCCGGCTTTCACGCCGAACGTCGCAACCGGCTCAGCGGCGCGCGCACGCCGTTGCGCCTGCGCCCCAGCACGGCCAGCAGCGTCGAGCAGGGCTTTGCGACCTTCGCGCGCTTCTTCCCCGGACCACGCACCGATCTGGCGGCGATTGACGACGACGTCATGCGCGCTGCCGTTGGGCCCATCACGCCTGGGCGCGCGCAGAGCTTCGAGGATCAGTACATCTGCACGGGAGGCCAGCTCTACGAACTGATCGCCGGCCACGACCGCTTCACCGCCGATCTGCGTCCCCTGGTGGAGCCGCTGCTGGCGCAACGTGGTTTCGCCTCGGGCATCGCCTGCCATCCCTACGACCTGGCCAGCGTGCTGATCGCCGAGGAGGCCGGCGTCAGCATCACCGATGGGCGCGGTCACCCGCTCGATGCTCCGCTGGATGTGTCCACCAACGTCGCCTGGGCCGGCTTCGCCAACGCCGCCATCCGCCAGCAGATCGAGCCGCCGCTGCTGGCTGCGTTGCGTGCGCGCGGTCTGCTTTGACCCTTAGGGCAGTTAGCGATCCAGTTTGCTGGTAACTGTAGGGTTTGCGGCGCTCAGATGTATTCCGATACCAG
>DASYGC010000832.1:0-3675 GCA_036000225.1 Ktedonobacterales bacterium
CAACAGGGCGTGGTCGCGCTGGCGGCGCCCCGCACCTACGCCGAAATCGACGATATCTTCGCCCGGGCCAAGGAACTGGACGAGCCGCCACTGATGGTGGTGCTCGACGCCATTCAAGATGTGCAGAATCTGGGCTCGCTGATCCGCACCGCCGAGGCCGTCGGCGCGCATGGCGTGATTCTCCCCGAGCACCGCGCCGCTGGGCTGACTCCCGCGGTGGACAAGACCTCAGCCGGCGCGGTGGAACTGCTGCCGGTGGCGCGTGTCACGAATATCACGCGCACGCTCGACGAGTTGAAGAAGCGCGGGCTGTGGTGTATTGGGCTGGATGGCGATGCCGAGACCGCCTACGATCGGGCCAACCTGACCGGACCCATCGCGCTGGTAGTGGGCAACGAGGGCAAAGGCATCTCGCGCCTGGTACGCGAACACTGCGATGTGCTGATCCGCATCCCCATGCGCGGGCGTGTAGGCTCGCTCAATGCCGCGGTCGCCGGCTCTATCGCGCTATACGAGATCCTGCGTCAGCGCGAGCACGCCGCCAAACCAGCGACGCCATAGCTGATACAGGGGCGTTCGGTGGACGCCCGGTCCCACGAGGAGCCAGTCTTCACCCGAAAGACGTATGAGATCACCGGCCCAGCCGGGCGCTCACGCGCGGAATGATGAAGACTTGATTGCCGGTCAGGGTAGCATGGTAGTTGACTGGCAGGTTGACCATGTCCGTCACCGACGCCGCCGGCGTCACCTTGATCGTCACGTTGATGTAGGTGCTCAACTGGCGCTCCAGGTCGAGCGTGTACGCCGGCGCCCCGTTCGGCACCGCGCGCGAGGGCAGCGCCACATTGGGCACATACCAGGTGAGCGTCAGCCGCGACGTGCAGGAGTTGGGCACGACCACAAACCCACCGAACATCGCGCGTCCCGCCACATCGCTCGTCAGGTTCGGCGGTGAGCCCGTATCTTCAACTGGCATGTCCGTGTGGCCGTCGCCGCCGAACGAATCGAACGAGCGCGGCCCCGGACCCCAGGCGCCGGGCGGACACGAGAGCGACCCATCGGGGAAAAATCCGCTGCCGGTGTTGCACGCCGGCAGCGCGGCGAAGCGCGCCGGCTCCCCTTCCCCCGCGTGCCAGGGTGGCGCGACCCAGCAGACCGGATTGCCGGTGTCGAAGCCATTGGCATCCCGCAGTTGGGCCTGCGCGGGCACGTAAATGCGCACGTAATCGCGGAACGTGGTGAAACCGTCCACATAGTGGTTGCCCACATTGTTGACAAAGGTCATCGTGAATTGGTGCGTCGCGCCACCATGCGCATCGAGCGTGATGTTATCGTTCATCGTCATCGCGATATACGGCGTGTTCTTGGAGACGCTGACGTTGGCCTGGTCAACCATCAGGGCATCCTGGCCGGGCTGGGTGTCCAGGTGGCTGGCGTAGTTATAGGTGTTCAATTCCGCCTCGATCTGCGGGTTGGTCACGTAGATCTGGATCTCCTTCGACTGCATGTCTTGCAGCAGCAGCTTGCCGATGGATTCGAGCTGGCCCAGCGATAGACTGCGCACGCGCGCGATGATCAGCTTCTCCAGGAGTTGCGTGAAGCATTTGCGCCGGGTGCCCAGCGGCCCATCGGAGGTGGCCGGACAGATGGCATTTTCGCGCGCGATGGCATCGGGATCGTTCTGATAGTGGTGGATAATGGTGATCAGGTTGGCACCCGTGACGGTCTCGCCGAACTGCGGCACCGCGATCGATCCGGTGATGTTCAGAATCTGCGCCGGCGGCGCCGGCGTGATCGCGATCACGCCGTCCAGCCCGCTCCCCGCCAGATGGATCGCATCATTTTGCGCCAGATAGCCGGGAATGTTCTCGGTCTGCCACTGGCCCATCACCAGGCGCGCCGTCGTCGGAAAGTCCGGCGAGAGGTTGGAGTCGCGCAGGCCGAAGTTGGGGAAGGGCCACCAATCGTAGATGGTGGGCGCCGTGTGGCCACACGAGCCGCACCATTCGTGATAGTCGAGCCGATCGACATCATGCAGCGACGACACCTGCACCCGTCCGCCATTGGTCACCACCGCGGCGTACTGCCCGGTGAACCCGCCGGTGGGGCGCAGTTCCGTCGTATCCATCGTCTGGATCAGGAACTGACGCGGCTGATCGACACCGGCAAACCATACGGCGGCATCGAAGAGCTGCGGCGCCTGGGAGAGCAGACCACTGAGCGCGGGCAGATACGCGGCCAGGTGCGTATACTCAGCCTGCTGGCAGGCGTTGACGGGCAACTGACTCGCGTCAATCTGGCTGATACGCGATTCCATGTCGGCGATCAGACTGACCGATCCGAGCATGGCCGCGCGCAACTGCGCCGCCTCGCTGGTGGTGATGAGCGGCTGGCTGGTGGTCGCCAGCGCGCCCGCGTGTAGGCGGGTAATCAGTGGGGTGGCCGCTGCCAGCAGGTTGAGGCCCATCGTCGAGACATCATCGCCGACATAGACCAGTTGGCGCACCGTCGTGACCTTGGAGCCGAGCGACGGAACCGAGCCAGCAAACGCCAGCGTCGGGTTGGGCTGGTCCAGCAGCACGGCGAGTTGGCGGAATTCCTGCTGCGCCGCCTCCAGTTCGTGCTGCGCGGTCGCCAGGTGCGCGGCATCGGGCAGCGAGGTCACGCCGCCTGAGGTGGAGTCGCCGCTGCCCGAGCCGCCGCCGGTCGGGGTGGGCGCTGGTGTGGGATGCGCGGGCGGGCCCGCCTTCGGCCCGGCGGTGGTCCCCGCTGAGGGCGAGGGCGAGGCCGTGGGCGTGGTCGAGCAGGAGGAGCCGCCGCTGGCCTTGGAGGGCAGAACGGCATCCTTGGCGTTGAGCAGATGATGGATCGCATCCTGCCCCAGGCTCTTGAGTTGCTCGTAGTCCTGATACGCGGACGCCGCGCCCAGGGCGGGCAAGGCCAGCACCCCCAACAGGATGATGAGCGTGAGCGCCTTGCGAAGCGGATGCATTCGGGAGATGTGGTGCAACACATATCCCAGTCCGATTCGCCGTCCGAATGCCCGCCTGGACCGCGATGAGAATGGGCCGCGCGACCGTCCTGTCGGCTCCCTCATACCATCTACCTCGAATCCCTACTCGTGGCGCGTTCCCGCGCGTCCCTGCCGCGTCTCTCACAGCCTGCCAGCTCATCGCGCTCCGCTGACCGGTCGCAATCTAGGGCATGCAAGATACTTTAACGGTTTGACCTGGGTCATGGTCACTCCAAGCGAGCTGTGAGTGGACCAATCAGCGACGGCTTCGTGCCCCCACGCCAACGCTGATGCTAGCGCACGAAAACCGTCGCGACCTGGGTCGCGAAGACAAAAAGCGGACCGGGGATGATCCCCAGCAAGAGCGTAAGCACCGTCGCGATGGTCAGCGCGACCCACGACTCCACCGTGGACCCCACCGGCGGATTGTGCGGCGGATGCGCGATAGGCGCCAGCGCGGACGGCGCTGGCCCGGCACCCGCGGCTGTGGCGACGGCCATCGCGCCAGCGCCAGCAGACCCAGAGGCCACCGCGACGGCCACCAGCGCGGGTTGTGGCGCCAGCACAGGCGACGCTGCCGCGAGCACTGGCACAGTGGCGGGTTCGACGAAATACATCGCCCAGATCACGCGCAGATAGTAGAACATCCCCAGCACGCTGGC
>DASYGC010000833.1:0-4543 GCA_036000225.1 Ktedonobacterales bacterium
TATGCAGTCCATGCAGTCCATCCGCGTCGGCAAAACCCTGGTGAGCAGCGGACTTTCGCTGCTGCTGGTGCTCGCGTTCACGCTACCCTGGCTCTCGACGGAGTTCCTGGCCGGCCCGCTGACGCCGTTTGATATCGTGCAGGCGGGGGCGATCCACTGGGGCATCGTGGCGGCGATCTTCTTGCTGTGGCTGGGGGTGCAGCTCTTCTGGCCGGCCAACACGGAGACGACCAAGCTGAGCCTGGCGGTCTCGGCCACCATTCTGTGGATCTCGCTGTCGATCTTCTTCAATTTCCGTGGTCAGCCCGTTTGGGGCGGCCCGGTGGCGTTCTTCACGCTGATGGGTGGGCTGGGCGTCACGCTGATCTGGACGCGCTTTTTGGCCGACGACATCACCTTCTAGCAATCCCTCAGCTATTCCACCACACACAGGCCCGGCACGACGCCGGGCCTCGTCGTTGCTGGACGACACGGTCGTTCCTGGGAGCCTCCTCTGCTCCAGGATCTAGCGCGGCTTCCCATACGCCATTGACTTGCATCGCGGTGTGTGATATATTTATGACTGACCGGTCAGTCTCCAATCGATCAGCGGGCGCCGCATGATCGGCTCGACGCAACGACTGGGCACCACGACGCGTGGCCGCGGCGTGTGCCGGCCCGTGGTAGACCCACGGTAGAAGGGTGAGGACACATGTCACAGGCGTTGCTCTCGGCCCAGGGCATCGCGAAAGCCTATGGCCGTTTCCGTCATCACCAGGTGTTACGGGAGATCACCTTCACCGTCGCGCCCGGTGCGCTCGTCGGCATCGCCGGCGAGAATGGCGCGGGCAAATCCACGCTGCTGAAGATCCTCGCGGGCGAATTGCGACCCGATCGCGGCCGCGTCGCGCTGGACGGTGCGCTGGGGTACTGCCCGCAGGAGGTGGTCCTCAACGACACGCTGACGGTCGCGCAGCATCTCGATTACTTCGCCGCGGCCTATGGCATCGGGGACCTGCGTCGCGCGGATGAACTCGTGGACCGGCTGGCCTATCAGCAATATCGCGACGCCACCGTCGCGACGCTGAGCGGTGGCACCAGGCAGAAGCTTAACCTCACGCTCGCGCTGATGCACGACCCGCGCGTCTTGCTGCTCGACGAGCCGTATCAGGGCTTCGACTGGGAGACCTACCTGCGCTTCTGGGATCTGGCGGCGGACCTGCGCGCGCGCGGCTGCGGCGTGCTGATCATCTCGCACCTGCTCTTCGATCAGCGGCGCTTCGACGCGCTTTATCAGTTGCGCGAGGGCCGACTACAGGTCCAAACGATCCCAGTCGCCCCAGCAGCCGCACAGGAGGTCCACTGATGCTCCATGCCTGGCTCACCAGTGTGCGCTACGCGCTGATCGAACAGGCGCGCAACCGTTTCGCACTTGGTCTCTTGCTCATTTTCGTGCCGGTGTGGGATTGGCTGTTTGGGGCGCTGATCCCCGCTACCCCTGTGGCGTTCAAGCTGCAAAGCACCGGCGCCTATCTGCAGGTGAACGGCCATGACCTGACCGTTCTGACGTCTGGGTTCAATGCCATCACCCTGATTGTGGCCTTCATGATCTTCACTGCCGCCCGCCGCAACGCCAGCTTTGACCGGCGGCTGGTGCTGGCCGGGCTCCCTCAGCCGGTGGCCATGGCGGCCAAAGCGGCGGCGATCGTCGTCGTGGCAGCGCTGATCTCGCTGTACGCGACCATCGTGCTCGTGGCCTTCTGGCACGGCCTGTCGTTCGGCGCGGTCTGGCTGGGCTATATGCTGGATACGCTGACCTATGGGGCGCTGGGCCTGCTGCTGGGAGTGCTGGTCTCCAGCGAGCTGGCCGGTTTCTTCCTCATCATCATGGTGAGTCTGCTGGACACCACCCTGCAAGCGCCCGTCGAGAATCCGCTGGCGAATAAGGACTTCCTGGCGGGCTTCCCGAGCTATGGACCGATGCAGGTGGCCGTGAGCGGCGGGTTCGGCCACGGTGTGCCCGGAGGAGGAATCTTGCTGGCCCTGGGGTGGTTCGCTGGCTTCGCGCTGGTGGGTCTGGTGATCTTTTGGTGGCGCACCCGCGCCTGGAACGCCCAAGCGCGCCACCGCCGCGAGGGGAGCGCCACGCTGGCGCCGGCCGCCAGCCGCTAGCGGGAGGGAAGCGCGAGCCGTTACAATAGGCAGCGGGAAGGGGAAACGCCCACGACGGAACGGCAGGTCGTGGGCGTTCTCACGGTTGCTCAGGGGTGCCACCAACAACCAACCACAAGAAACCAATAAGAAGGTGTATGTGCCAAGCGAAGACCTGAGCGAAGAGCGCCAGAAGCAGATCCTGGAAGCGGCCATCACGGAGTTCGCGCGGCATGGTTTCCACGCGACCCGCATGGAGGACATCGCCCGCGCTTCCGGGCTGAGCAAGGGCGCCGTCTACCTCTATTACAGGAGCAAAGACGCGATCATCGCGGCGCTGCTGCGCACGCTCTTCGCCTGGGAACTCCGCGGCGCACGTGCCGTCGTGGAGGGGGCGGGCTCCGCTGCCGAACGGTTGCTGGCGCTCACCCACATGTTCGCGGACGAGCTCGATCGCATGGTGGTGGCGATGCCCATCCTGCTGGAATTCTACGCGGTCGCGTTCCGGCAATCTTCCGTGCGCGAGCACCTTGGCCAGATGTACGAGGAGTTCCGTGCCCCGCTCGCGCAGTTGATCCAGGAAGGCATCGAGCATGGGGAGTTCCGCCAGGTCGAGCCCGATGCGGTGGGGCTCGCGTGGATCGCGCTGCTGGAGGGACTTACCCTGCTCTGGGTCGTGAATCCGCGCGGCATCGCGTGGCGCGAGCAGGCCGATGCCGCCGTCCGTCTGCTGCTGGATGGGCTGCTGGCTCAGCCGAAGGCCTCCGCGCAGACGCCCACCGGCGCCGCTAGATGAACAACAATAGTCCCCGATCGGGGCCCAGACCCTTTGCCTGCCCTCGCACCGAAACCGCCCGCGATTGTAGCGTGGCGTGATATAGTTGAAGGTGTCACCATGCGCCTGGCGCATCCAGGGCCGTTTTGGTGGCGACACGCGCAACGCGCAACAGTGTTCAGGAAAGGTGAGCGGATATGCGGGCAGCCATCCGCGCACTGGCTATCAACCGGTGGCGCCAGCTGATCGGGCGCATAGTGCCCGGGCGAGTCGCGGCAACGGCGCGCGCCGCGGCGCTCGACGATGGCCCGCTGACCCTGTGGAATCGTGCCAGCCGGTCGTACTTCCAGCGCTGGTTGCTAATCGGGGCGCTGATCGGTGTGGTGGCGGGCGTCGGCGCCATCGTCTTCTTCGCCGCCATCGCCTTCTGCACCCACCTCTTCCTGGGACTGGGCGCCGGATACACGCCGCCCGGCCCGGCCGGGGAGGGCGCCACCGTCCTGCGTCCGATCGCCCGGCCCTGGCTGATCCCGCTGATCACCACGCTGGGCGGCCTGCTGTGCGGCTTCATCGTCTATACGTTCGCGCCCGAGGCCGAGGGCCACGGCACTGATGCCGCCATCCACGCGTTCCACGAGCGCGGCGGCAAGATCCGTTTGCGCATCCCGCCGATCAAACTGCTGGCCTCGGCCATCACCATCGGCTCCGGCGGCAGCGCGGGCCGCGAGGGGCCCACGGCGCAGATCGCGGCGGGCTTCGGCTCGTGGCTGGGCGATCTGCTGCACCTGGACGACCACGACCGGCGCATCGCCATGGCGGCTGGCGTGGGCGCGGGCATCGGCGCCATCTTCAAGGCGCCCTTCGGCGGTGCGCTGCTCTCCGGCGAAATCCTCTACAAGCGCGACTTCGAAGCGGAGGCGCTCTTTCCGGCCTTCATCGCCTCGGTGGTGGGCTTCAGCATCTATGGCCTGTGGGCCGGCTGGACGCCGGTCTTCGGCCTGGGCGGCCACTTCACCTTCAATGATCCGCGCAGCCTGCTCGGCTTCCTGATCCTGGGTCTCATCTGTGGACTGGTGGGACTGCTCTATCCCAGGACACTCTATGGCCTGCGCGATCTCTTCCAGCGTATCGACATTCCCAATCAGGTCAAGCCGGCCATCGGGGGGCTGCTGGTCGGGCTGATCGGCGTGATCTTTCCCCAGGCGCTGGGCATGGGCTATGGCTACGTGCAATTCGGCATCGACGGCAACTTCGTCGTGCTATCCGCCTGGCTGATGCTGGCGCTGGTCTTCGTCAAAATCCTGACGACCGCGCTCACGATCGGCAGCGGGGGCAGTGGCGGCGTGTTCGGTCCGGGCATGGTGATCGGCGGCTTCCTGGGCGGCGCGCTGTGGAGCGGGCTGCATACGTTGATGCCCTGGATGCTGGGCAACACGCCACCGGGCGCCTTCGTCGTCGTGGGGATGGGCGCCTTCTTTGGTGGCATCGCCAAGGCGCCGCTGGCGGTGATCCTGATGGTGGCCGAGATGACCGGCGAGTATTCGCTGATCGTGCCCGCCATGCTGGCCACGATGGTCGCCTATCTGGTCACTGGCGAGACCAGCATCTATGAGAGCCAGGTGGACACCCGGCTCGACT
>DASYGC010000834.1:0-6200 GCA_036000225.1 Ktedonobacterales bacterium
GCAACAGCCTGCTGGTGCTGGGGCTGGCCTTTGTGACCGGCGGACTGCGCCACGGTACGCAGCGCTTCGCCTCGGAGGCGCCGCGCATGATGGCCACCCTCACCTTGCTGGCGGTGGGCGCGCTGGCGGTGCCGACGCTGGCCCAGCGGCTGCAAACTCCCGCCAGCGGCCATGTGGAGACGCTGAGCGTGGCCTGCGCGGTGCTGCTGCTGGTGGTGTTCGTGGCGAGCATTCCGGTGGCGCTGCGCGGCGGCCCCACGGCGGTCCCCCAGGAATCCGCGGCGGAACGCGCGCCCGCATGGCCGCTGTGGCTGGCGATCGCCGTGCTGGTGGTGGCGGGCTTTGGCTCGGCGTTCGTCTCGGATTGGTTTGTGGGCGCGCTCACTCCGGCGATTGCCACGCTGCACCTCTCGCAGACCTTCACCGGGCTGGTGATCGTGGCGCTGGCCGGCAACGCCGTCGAAAATGTGGTTGGCATTCAACTGGCCGCCCGCAACAAGTCGGACTATGCCATCAGCGTGATCCTGAACAGCTCGCTGCAGGTCGCCCTGGGGTTGATCCCGGTGCTGGTGCTGCTCAGCCTGGTCATCGGCGGCGCGCATCTGACACTCGTGCTGCCGCCGCTGCTGGTGGTGGCCGTGGGACTGGCTGCCCTGCTGGGCACGGTGATCACCTACGACGGCGAATCCACCTGGCTGGAGGGCCTGGCGCTGATTGGCCTGTATGGCATTATCGCCGCCGCCTTCTGGTGGGGATGACTGCCGGGGACGAAGGGATCGGGAGATTGCCATGACGACCGACGCTACCAACGTGCCTGCCCTGGCTGCCATCGACATCGGCAGCAACACCATTCATCTGGTGGTAGCGCGCCCGCTCGCGACGAGCGATGGCACGCCTGGCGCCAGCGATCTGGAGATTCTGGTTGACGAGACCGCGCTGGTGCGGCTGGGCGCGGATGTGACGGCCAGCGGGGCGATCGGGCCCGAGCGCACGGGTGTGGCGCTCGATGTGCTGCGCCAGCAGGTGGCGACGGCGCGCGGCCTGGGAGCCTCCGTCGTGTTGGGCGTGGCCACCGAGGGCGTGCGCGCGGCGCGTAATGGTGTCGCGTTTCTCCAACGGGTCAGGCAGGAGACTGGGATTGAGGTCGCGCTGGTCTCCGGCGAGCAGGAGGCCGCGCTGACCTTCTGGGGCGCCACCAGCGGCCACGCCCTGGTGGGCCGCGGCGCGGTGGTGGATCTCGGCGGTGGCAGCATGGAACTGGTGGTAGGCGATGCGGCGCGCATCGCCTGGCGTGTCTCGCTACCGCTGGGATCGGGCGCGCTGCACGACCGGCTGGCCCCCGCCGACCCCGCCGATCCCGAGCAGTTGGCGCTGGTGGAGCGGACCGTGGTGGACACACTACAGGCGCTGGCCGTGCCGTTGCCGGTGCGCGAGGTGGCCGCCTGTGGCGGCTCGGCGACCACCCTGGGCGCCCTCGCGCGCCGCGCGCTCGACGGCGCACCACCCGCCGACGGGGCAAGCGCGCCACTCGCCACCGCGCCACCCGGCTCAGCCCCGTTGCCGGTCACGTTGCCAGCCCTGGATGATGCACGGCTGGCGGCGCTGGTCGAACTGCTACAACGCCTGCCCGCCGCGACGATCGCCCAGCGCTACGGCATCGACGAGCAGCGGGCGCGACTGCTGCCCGCGGGCGCTGTCATCCTGCGTGCGACCCTGCGGCGATTAGGCGCCGATGAGCTGCGCGTGAGCCGGCGCGGCATCCGCGAAGGCGCGATCCTCGCCTACCTGCGCCATGGTGCCGGCTGGCTGGATGCCGCCGCGCGCGGATGATCGCTCTACTGTGTGTAACTGCGCGTCCCGAGATCGGTGCACAGCGGCCCCACGACCTCCCCAATCACGCTGCCACTGGGGGATGGCCAGTACTGGCCACTTCCGTCCGGCAGGAGCGCCGCGAGACCATATGGACCCTGCTTCACGTTATGGAAGGCGTAGGAGCCATCGCTGGCCAGCGTCGCGCTGTAGTCCATCGAGAACGAGTAATACACTCCTGGCCCGCTGGCCGAGCGCGAGAGATACATGGTCGGCTTCGGATTGGTCGGATAATGGGTGAGCTGACCCGTTACCGTAACCGGAGCGGCCAGCGCGGTCTTCGCCTGCGCGCCTTCGGGAGTATCCGCGTAATTGGCGGCCAGCGCTTGATAGGTGCCGGTGGCGGCGTCGCAGTTCAATGCGCTCATCTGCGACTTGCCCAGCGCCAGATAGGCCGTGGCCGCGCTGCTGTGCGCCTGGTGCGCGTACGAACTCGCGGGATAGTGCGCCGCGATGAATTCGAACTCGGTGGTCGCGTCAGCACTCTTTCCCTGACTGGCGAGCTGCGTCCCATATTCAAAGTGGGCACGGGCGTCTTCGGCCTGCGCGCGGTGCACCTCGTCGGTGGCGTCCGCATAGACCGTGATCGCGATGCCATATTGCGTGATGGCAGCGGCATACTGCCCCTTGTGCTCCAGCGCCTCGCCCCACTCAACGTGCACGCGCGCCAGAGTGTGGCTGCCGGGCTTGTGCTCGCCGGCCAGCAGATATTCGTCCAGCGCGCCGGTCCAATTGGCGCTGGCTTCGAATGTCCCCGCCTGCGCGCGATGGAGCGGCTGCGGCAGCAGCAGTCCCGAGGCACCCAATCCGCCAAGGATGACTACCGCGCCCAACCCGAGCAGGATGGTGTTCAACGCACGGCGGCCCAGGCTGATGCGCCACACGAGCACCCCCAGGTAGATCAACGCCAGGATTACCGCGACCAGCCCCGCGACCACACCGGCCACGGCCCAATCTTGCCTGGCAGGCACCAGAATGCCCACCGCGGCCAGGATGATCGCCGCCAGGCTGAGTATGAAGAACAGCGCGACCAGCACCACCGGCATCGCTCCGGTCCCCCAGTTGTCGGGGTTCCAGGAGTGTCCTGGCGCCTTCGGCGCCATTTCGGGTGATCCATCGGTCAGCATGCGACGAGCGGATGGGTGCTGATCAGTCATATGTCATGGTGGCATCCAGGTCCCGGCCGTTGCCCGGATCTGGCGCCTTTCCTACCTTTCACACTGGGTGACAACGCATCGCTTGCCGCGCGCTCCCGCCAGAAGCCGGACGCGACCCAGCGGGTGCGGCCACGCCACCCTGGTGCGTGTTGCCACGGAACGTCGCCGGCAAACGCGTTATAGTATAGTGTCCCGCCGGCGCGATTGCCACCTCGGGGTACTGGCAACCTGGCAACCTGCCAGCCTGGCCTCATCCCCGCAGGCGCAGCGCCGCCACCAGCGTCTCATAGGCCGGCACCGGCGCCACCTGTCCCTCCGGCGTCCGATAGACCCGGCAGGCGAGGCCCGGCGCCATCCCCTGCGCGATGGGAACGATATCCTGGCCATTGACCCGAATCGTTGGCGAGCCGTAGAACCCAACGCGCCGCGCCTCGGCATCGGTTGCGACGCGGGTCATTTGGATCGGCACCACCAGTCCCTCAGCGGCAAGCGCCCGCTTCACGAGCGCCACCGCGCCCTCATGGTTGGGACAGCCATCGAAATAGAGCTCCTCGATAGTGGGTGGTGTCAGGGTCATCGTCAATGCTCCTCCGCGTATGCTGCACCTGTAGCCGCATACCCGGCAGCATACCGCACCGCCTACGCGGTCGTCCGATCCAGCCACTCCTGAATGGCCTGCTCGTGCTGGCGAAAGTGCGCGTATGAGTTGTTGGCCACGAGCATCCAGGGTACCACATCGTCGGGCAGCCCCATGCGCCGCGGATCGTTCAACAGGTCCTCCGGGCAGGCCGCGATCAAGTCCAGCAGTTGGGCGAACACCCGGTCCGCCTCCGCGAGCACATCAGCCACCGGACGCGCGCGGCTCTCGCTGGCAACGCGCGCATTCAGCTCGTCCATCGTGATATCCGCTGGCCGGGCGCGGGTAAAAGTCCCGGTACCCAACACCTGCCGGGCGGCATCCACCACCGCGCGCTCGTACCACGTCAGATGCGCGACCAACTCTTTGACCGACCACGTTCCCTCGACGCCCGGCTCCTCCATGCGCTCCGGTCCGACCCGCTCGAGCAAGGCGGCCAGATGGGTTCGCTCCGTCCGCAGGATGCTAGCCAGCCGTACGCCGGTCATCGGCCCCTCCCGCGCCAGGTGGGCCAGTTCGCGGGCGGTGGCTGGCGTGATGTGCCCCAGCGTGAGCAAGAAGCCCATGCTGGCCGCGCCCACCTTTAACGCCGCGCGCCGCGAGAGAGTTCCCGGCGCCCGCCCGCCGTCGTGCCCCGACCCCAGGGATGCCTCACTCCGCTGTTGGAGCAAGTGGCCCAGCGCGGCCTGGACTCGCGGCGGGGCAGGACGCGGTCGCAGCGCGCGGTCGAGGTGTTCGACCAGGCGGGCCAGCACCGGGTCAGCGCCGTCCAGCAGGTCGGCGTAGCGCTCAGGGGGTGTCGTCGCTGTCATGCTGATATCGCTCCTTCAGGGTGCGCAGAGCGCGGGTGATCCGCTTGCGCGCTGCCTCCTCGCTGATGCCGAGCACCACGCCAATCTCGGCCTGCGTGAGCTGGCCCGTGAACCGCAGCAAGAGGGCCTCACGCGTCGCCTCATCGAGAATCGCCAGCAGACGGTGCGCCTGGGCGATCGCCTCGCGCCGCAGCGCGAGTTCGTCGGCGGTCTCAGGCGCGGCGGGATGCAGCTCCTCGGGTACCGCCTCCCACGGCACGGTGCGCCGCCCCGGATGCTGGCGCCGCTGCCAATCGATCGCGGCGTTGCGTGCGATGCGAAACAGCCAGGCCGCCACTGAGCTCCCCGCGCGCGCCTGGTAACGCGGCAGCGCATCGAGCGCCCGCAGGAAGACCTGCTGCGTCAGATCGGCGGCCTCCTCCGCCCCCGCCTGCCCCGTGCGCGTCAACAGGTACGCGTAGATGCGGTCAACGTAGTGCGCATACAGCGGTCCAAAGGCCGCGATATCCGCCTGCGCCTTCTGTACGAGCACCGCCTCATCCTGCGCCAGATCGTCCCCCGTGCCGCTGGTGCGGTGGTCTGCTGGCACGGCGGTATCCTTTCACTGTCCTGTTACGATATCGCCTGCCACATCTGTAGCGCCGTCCCGTGGCCGCGCATGCCCTCATGTATACCAACGCAGTACCCGCAGCATAGCGGACAAAGGGCTGATAGAATGACATGTCAGTACGAACTCACTCTACCAGACTGGGCGATGGCCATACTTGTTCCGAGTATTGGGAGGAGTGCAGCGTGCACCCGCCGCATGATATCACCGACCTGCTCGACGCCCTGTTGCCGCGTCTGCGCCTGGCGCTGGGCGATAATCTGGTGGGCGTCTATCTGCGTGGCTCGCTGGCCATGGGCGATTTCGACGCGGATACGAGCGATCTCGACTTCGCCGTCGTGACCGCGCGACGCGTCTCGGCGCCAGAGTTCGCGGCCCTGAGTACCCTGCACACCCACCTCGCGACGCTCGACAACCGTTACGCCACACGCCTGGAGGCGCCGTACCTTGATCTGGCGACCCTTCGTCGCTTCCAGCCTGGCGAGCGCCACCCGACGATCTACTGCGATGAGCCGCTAGTATGGAGCGAGCACTTCTCCAACTGGGTGCTGGAGCGCTGGGTGCTGCGCGAGCACGGCGTGACTCTGCTCGGCCCCGATCTGAAAACGCTCATCGACCCGATCGCGCCCGCCGCGCTGCAAGTGGCGGCGCGCGCCCGGCTGCGCGACTGGGCACGCTGGGCCGATCAGCCCGACGATGCAGCCTGGTGTCTGCCGCGCGCCCACAATGCCTACGTGGTGCAGACCATGTGCCGCGCGCTGTGTACCCTGGCATCGGGCGAGCTGCCGAGCAAACCGCGGGCGGTGGCGTGGGCGGTGGCCACGCTGCCAGAGCCCTGGCGCGCCACCGTCGCGCGGGCGCGCGCCTGGCACAACGACCAAACGCCCGACCCCGCCATCGTGCCGGAGGTCGGGCGTTTCGTGCGCTGGGCCGCCGCGCAAGACGCCGCTGATTAATGTGACTCACGTCAGGTTAAGATACGACTTGCGCGTTTTTCCACTTTCTCTTGTGAGCATGAGAAGAAGGAACGGGCAAGTGGTTGGGAACGCCAATCGGGATGCGCGTCTCTGCCTTTCCTATCACTCAGTGTGATTCAGGAGGATCGTATGACGGGACGG
>DASYGC010000835.1:0-1787 GCA_036000225.1 Ktedonobacterales bacterium
GCCCTCAGGCGGGCCCAGTGGCGTTTCACGCGGTCACGCCGCTGCTGCACGGCTCCGAGTCGGTGCTGCTCGCCGTCGGCATCCTGGGCGCGACGGTGATGCCGCACGTCATCTACCTCCACTCCGCCCTGACGCAGAGCCGGGTGCGCCCACGCAACGGACGCGAGGCGCAACGCATCTATCGCTTCGAGCGGGTAGACGTTTGGATCGCGCTGGGTATCGCCGGTATCGTCAACGGCGCGATGCTTATTATGGCGGCCGCCGCGTTCAACGGGAGCGGCCACACGCAGGTCGCGACGCTGGATACGGCGTTCCGCACGCTGTCGCCGTTGCTGGGTCAGGCGGCGTCCACGCTCTTCGCCATCGCGCTGATCGCGTCGGGTCTCTCATCCTCAGCGGTGGGCACAATGGCCGGGCAGGTCATCATGGACGGCTTCATGGGCTGGCATATCCCTATCTGGCTGCGGCGGTTGATTACCATGCTGCCTGCGCTGATCGTTATCAGCATCGGTGTGGACCCCACGCGGACGCTGGTGCTGAGCCAGGTGGCGCTGAGCTTCGTGCTGCCATTCGCCATCGTGCCGCTGCTCTACTTCACGAGCCGGCGCGACATCATGCGCGGCCTGGTCAATCGGCGGTCAACGCGCATCCTGGGTTGGGGCGTCGCGGGCGTCATTGTCGCGCTCAATATCGTGCTGCTCTACACGACATTTGCCCAGGCATTCTAAGGAGAGGTCGAGGCGACGGCGCTTGGCACGCGGTAGAGCGAGAGGTCGCCCCACGTCGCGATCCAGGTGAGCTCGTGTTGCTGGAAGGTGAGGTACGCGGGCACAGCGGCGGCCAGCACGTGGTTCTCGTACTTGTTTTCGAGGTAGCGGACGAGACGCGCGTCGTAGACGACGTAGGTGAATCCCTGCCGCTGGAGCAGCGTGAGCATGCCCTCAGGCGTTGTCCCCGCCGCGACGATGTAGGGTATCCAGTCGCCGCCGGAGTCCGCGATGTAGTCGCGATTGTCGAAGAAATAGCCGGTGCCGCGTCCAAGCAGCAGCAGTTTGCCGTCGTGCGGCAACGAGCCGTTGACGTACTGCGTCATCTGCCAGAAGTCCTCTGGCAGCCCGGCGCTCAGTCGCGTGAGGCGGTACTGGTCCTCGGAGATCGAGCCAGTGAGTAGAGGCATCGGTGTGCGCCCGAGCGTGACATCCTTCCAGAGATAGCTGCGCTCCTGTTTGGCGCTGACGACGATAACGAGCAGCAGCAGCGCCCAGGCGATAAGCTGCGCGGGCCGTAGAATGCGCGCTGTCGTGGGGATGCGCGCATGGGCGAAGATCATCGTCGCCAGCCAGCCGAGCAGCGCCGCCCCAAGCACAGTCGCCAGCGCCACCGGGGGTATGGCGTACCGCAGGACCAGCGCCCCACTTTGATTCCAGACGAGGAGGCACCCAGCGGTCGCCAGCGTGAGGGCGATGAAAACGAGCGCCTGGCCGCGCAGTCGGTCCGTCCGCGTCAGCCACCCCCGCCACAGCGCGAAGGCGATCACCGGCAGGGCAAGCGCGGCGCAGCACGCGATATGCCCCGTGGGGAACGCGGTGGTCTCCGCATACGACCCAGGATGGAGGAAGAGGTCGAGCGCGTAGAGGTGGAAACGGGCGACCAGGCCGGTCTTCGGGCCAAAGTGCTGGAAGGTTGAGGTCAACGTCTGATCGCGCGCGGAGTCCCAGGCGGGGCCGCCGAAGAGACCGGTGAGGGCGGGGTACACGGGATTGCCGTCGTAGATCCAGTTTTTGGCG
>DASYGC010000836.1:0-4956 GCA_036000225.1 Ktedonobacterales bacterium
CCGCTGGACGCAATTGATAGTCCAGCGCCGCAACCCACTCCTCGATGAGTTCCTCAATGGTTCCATCAGGACGTGCTTTCGCAGCCTGCTCGAGAATCTCGTACTGCTCAGTAGTAAGGTGAATCGTCGTGTTCATGAGACATCCTTTACCAGCACTCTACCATCAAACACGGGCGGAGGGAGCATGGTGCCCCATCCACCCGGAAGTGCAACGGTTGGCTGCGCGGCAATGCAGCCGCGTGTTAAGGTACGCCTTGGGACGACGGACTCGCCACGAGAACGTGCTCCAGATGTGGGACATGGGCCCGGTGGAAGGAGTGGGTGGCATAATGAGCTTGCGAGAAGTGGGGACGGACATGCCTGTTTTCCAGTATCATCCAGACATTCTGGCGAAGTATCCACCGATCGTTGGCGGAGCGATCCTGGCACGGAATGTGACGAATGGCCCAACCCCAGCGCGGCTGCGGGATCTCTACCAGGCCGAACAGCAGCGGGTGTTGCAACGCATTGGCAACACTCCCCTGAGCCAGATCGAGTCCCTGGCGGCGTGGCGGCGTGTTTTTCGAGGCTTTGGGGTGGATCCGACGCAATATCGCAGCGCCGCTGAAGCCCTGTTGCGCCGCTTGACCAAAAAAGGGAGCATTCCCAGCATCAATCTGCTGGTCGATCTCGGCAATCTCGTGAGCATCCGCTATGGGTTGCCGGTGGCGGTGTTTGCGACAGGGGCCTTGCGTGGGACGGTGACAGTGCATTTTGCCGATGGATCAGAACGCTACAGCGAACTGGGCGAAAGCGCTGAGGATCACCCGGAGCCAGGTGAAGTGGTGTTCTCTGATGAAACCCGGCTGGTGATCGCACGCCGCTGGTGCTGGCGACAAAGCGAAGCAAGCGCCGCTGTCGAGCAAACACGTGAGTGTCTCATGACGGTCGAAGCGCACCATGCCACCGGCCGCCAGGACGTCGAGGCCGCGCTACGCGATCTGCTGGCGCTGCTGAGGGAATATGCTGGGGGAACCGCTACCTCGGCCATCCTGGGCGCACAGCATCCGGCATTGATTAATACTCAGTTCGGATGAAGGCTTACGCATAACAAGACCCAGAGCGCACACCCGTGCGCGACTACGAAACGCCACCGATCACCCGAACTTGTTATGACTCACTTGGGGAGTGATGGCGGTGCTCACGCATCAGAAGAAATGTCCTGGATGGTATCCCAGCTTGGCACTATAGCATACCAGGTGACCCACTCACCATGCTGTTCGTGCTCCACGGTGCCTTCAGCTTGCAATTCGCCGGGATAGATCACTAGCACGCGCTGGCCATCGCAGATACCCTTCAAGTCTGGGTTACCCTGCTCCGCGCCGAGCCAAACGCGCACTGTTCCGTTAGAACGGCGCTCCAGGCGCATAAAGTCGCTGAATACCTCACGCATGCTGTCTCCTCCCTTCACGGATGCCGCGCTCTATACGGATTATCCACCACATTCAAGGAGTGAATCAAGGCATCAGCGGCGTCGTCTGGCAATGTCGCCTGCACGATCCCGTGCTGCGCGACGGCCAGCGAATGATGGTCCGGCAGGATTGAATCGGGAGTGATATACAGCACCAGATTGTAGCCGACCGCCGCAAGCGCGTTTACTATCCGGCCAATGATGGTGAAACTCAGTTTTGCGTGCGGGAATGCTCCTTCTCGAGCCAACTCGTCAAGAGAAGCCCCCTCGCGGAATAGAACAGAAAGGCCAATGGTGTCGGGGTACTGGGCATCAAATCCGGTGTACGCTCGCTGGAGATCATGCCGGGCATTGGAGGATTGGGCATTGCCTGCCCTGAGCACGATTTCGGCCAGGATGCTGACACGCGTAAGGTCAACGATGGGGGTAGGCATGGAGTGGCCTACTCCGCCAGCAGCGCGCGGATCAGCGTCATCAGCGCGGAGACCGCGAAGGGCTTGCGCAGCAGCACACCGTCGTCGATGCCACGCTGGTGCAGGTCGAGCGAGGTGCCCGCGGAGAGGAAGAGCACCTTGGTGTGGCCGCACGGCTGGCTGGCGCGCAGCCGGCGGTAGACTTCGGCGCCATCCAGGCCGGGCAGGCGCACATCCAGCAGCACGACATCGGGGGGTGTGCGCAGGGCGCTCTCCAGCGCGCACAGACCCTCGCCGGCGAGCTCGATGCCCCAGTCGGGTTCGCCCTCCAGTTCGAGGGCGTTGCGCAGCACACCGGCGGTGCGTGGATCGTCTTCGACGATCAGGATGTGGCGACGGGTGGGCGCGACGCGGGGCGCGGGTTCGCGCTCGATCGCAGGGGCATCGCGCAGCGCCAGCGTCCCAGCGACAAGTGGCGGCGCCATGCTGGCCACGAGGTCGAGCTCGGTGGGGGGCCACGACTGGCGCGCCGGCAGCGCGAGCAGCGCCCCATGCGGGTTGCGCGCTGACTCGTCGGTGGCGGGTGCGCCGAGAGGGCGGGGCGCGAAGGGAGTGAGGGCGCTGGCGCGCGCCGTGCGCTCGCGTGCGGTACGCCGGGCAGGCAACTGATACGCGCCGCGACCGCTTCCCGTCTTCCGCATCCGCATGCTCTCCCGCCCGACACCCTCCACCGGGTTGGGTCACCCGGCCAGCCAGCTCAGCGGCGGCGAGGGGTGTGCCTTGCGAGGAATTATAACATCGGCGCCTGCTGCTCTCTACACAAGCAGTACTAAATGGGGTCCCCTCATTCGGCCTCTCCCCGTAACGCGGCGTCGCGGGGAGAGGGGGCCAGAGGGTGTACATCCGTACACCCCTACGGAAAACGGGATCAGGAGCAACGGGATCAGGAGAAGCGGGGCCAGAGGCAGGAAGTGCACCAGAGGAGGAGCGAGGACATCAAAATGCGACGGCGGCGAGCCAGGCGGTGGCCAGCGCTACGACGCCCAGCGCCTGCACGATGAAGGTCACATGCAGCATGGCCGCCACGGGACGCGCGGCATACAGCACCACCGCTACGCCGACCGAGACCACCGCCGCGCCGCTGGCCACCAGCATTCCGGCCAGATGGGCGGGCACCACGCGGGTGAGATCGAGCGTCCACAGCAGCGCCAGCGCCAGCACCGGCGTGCCCCACACGACGGCCAGCCCGCGGCGCACGCCCAGCAGGTGGGGCAGTCCGCGCACGCCCGCCGCGCGATCGGCTTCGACATCAGGCAGGCTGTTGGCGACATTCATCGCCACACCCAGCGCCGCGCCCAGCGGTACCACCCACGGCAGAAACGGCTGCCAGCGTCCGAATACGACCCACGCCAGCAGGGGAATCAGCGGAAAGTAGACCGCGTAGAGCAGTCCGCTGACCCAGGTACCCTTGAATCCCAGATCGTAGGCGAGGCCAAGCCCTTCCACCAGCAGCCCCAGGAGCAACGCGAGCAGGCCGAGCGGCGCCAGCAGCACCAGCAACACCGCGCTGCCTACCAGCGCCACCGCCAGCGCGGCGTGTGGGGAGATGAGGCCGCGCACGAGTGGCTTGGAGGGTTTGCTCGCGGCGTCCAGTTTTTGATCGAGGTAGTCGTTGGTCGCGCCGATCGCGAACTGCGCGCAGGCCATCGCCACCACCACGCGTGCCAGCGTTCCCACATCCAGGGCACGGTGCGCCGCGGTAGATGCCAGCCACGCGAAGAGGCCCACCGCGAGCACGTACATGCCGCTGGGAAGCGGATGCACCACCAGCAGCACGCCGAGCGCGCGCGCGACGAGACGGGTCGGTGTGCTGGGTGTGCCGCTCGGCGGCGGAGTCGGTGCCATGAGACTGGCTCCTCCTACGGGACAGCCGGTGTTGACGGATATGCGCGGCTAGCATGCTGGCCCGATGACATAGGCGGCTGTGGCTGAAGGGATTATTGGATTGCGTGAGGGTGGGCGCTCGAGCATCGAAGGCAAGCACAACGGGCACATGCGATGGCGCTATCCTACCACGCGGGCTGCCGCCCGGCCAGCGAGAAGTCGCGATCGCCCGTGCTACCCAAGACACATGTTGGTGAAGACTCGCCTCGAATCATGGGTACCGGCCGATAGGACCTACCGTCGGGCCGCGCGACAAGAAGAATAGGGTCTGAGTGGAGAGCTTTCGGAGCGACAAGAGAAGGAGCAACCCGCGTGGCGATGATCGAAACACATGACCTGACCAAGACCTTCAAGGCGCGCAAGGGGGCCGTCGAGGCGGTGCGCGGCGTCGATCTGCGCGTCGAAGCCGGCGAAATCTTTGGCTTCCTCGGCCCCAACGGCGCGGGCAAAACAACGACGATGCGCATGCTCGCGACGCTGATCACCCCCACCAGTGGGCAGGCCACCATCTGTGGCTATGACCTGCTGCGCCAGGAGGCCCAAGTGCGGCGGCAGATCGGCTATGTCGGCCAGAAGGGTGGGGCCGAGGCGACCGAGACGGCACGCGAGAACCTGGTGCTGCAGGGTCGGCTGTATGGCATGCCGCACGCCAGCGCGCGGCAGCGTGCCACCGAACTGATCGCCAAGCTCGACCTGGAAGCATTCGCCGACCGGCTGGCGCGCACCTATTCGGGTGGGCAGCGCCGCCGGCTCGACATCGCGCTGGGCATGATGCACCGCCCGCAACTGCTCTTCCTGGACGAGCCGACCACCGGCCTCGATCCGCAGAGCCGCGTGCGCATCTGGGATGAGGTGCGCCGCCTGCGCGCCGAGGGCATGACGATCTTCCTCACCACCCACTATATGGACGAGGCTGATGGGCTGTGCGACCACCTGGCGATCATTGACAATGGCAAGATTGTCAGTGTGGACACGCCCAACGCGCTCAAGCAGCAGATTGCCGGCGACATCATCTCGCTGGGGCTGGAGGTCCACAATGGCGCGGCGGCGCGGGTCAGCGACCTGTTGCGCGCCGAGCCGTTCATGCGCGAACTGCAAACGACCGATGGCGGCCTGCAGCTCTACGTCGAGCGCGGCGAGGAGGTGCTG
>DASYGC010000837.1:0-2402 GCA_036000225.1 Ktedonobacterales bacterium
CGCGCCATGCTCATGTGTCCGCATGTTTGCCCGCCTGGTCAGGATCTGACGATGGAACCCAGGACAATCGTGGTTGATGGCTACAATGTCATTCGCCAGGTGCCCGCATTGCTGGCGGCCGAAGCGCGCGGTCTGGCGGCGGGCCGCGAGGCGCTGCTGGGGCAGGTGGTGGCCTGCTATCGCCAGACGCCGCACCGCGTGGTCGTCGTCTTCGACGGCGCCCAGCAGGCGCAGAGCGTGGCGCCACTGCGCTGTGGCGTGCGCAGCCAGATTATCTACAGCGCGCGACATGAAACCGCCGACAGCGTCATCGTGCGGCTGGTCGCGGCCGAGCGCCTTACCGGCGCGCTGGTCGTCGTCGCCACCGACGATCTGGCTGTGCGCCTCAGTGGCCAGCACCATGGCGCCGCGGCGGCCAGCGCGGGTGAGCTGGCCGCCCGCCTCAACGCCGCGCCACGCCATCTGGCGCACGCCGCACGCCACCGTGCGGCGGTGCGTGCCCAGTTGGAGCCCGACGACAGCGATGATCGTGCGCGCCGGGATACCGCCCGCAAGGGCAATCCGCGCCGCGCACCGCGCCAGCGTCGCGGCCAGGCTCCCCAGTCGCCGCTCTAATCGCCAAAGAGGTTGTTCCCACCGCCGCATGCGGAAAGGACTGATGCGATGCCACGGCTCGACGATGCTGCCATTGCGCGGGAACTGGCCACCCTGCACGGCTGGACCTATGCCAGCGGCACGCTTACGCGCAAGATCGCGTTCCCCTCATTCCCGGCGGGGATCGCCTTCGTCAATCGCGTGGCGGAACTGGCCGAACAGGCCGGTCACCACCCTGACATCACCATCAACTACAGCACCGTCACACTCGCGCTCTCGACCCACGACGCCGGCGGGGTCACCGAAAAGGATCTCGACTTGGCCCGGCGCATTGATGCCCTGGCGCCCGGCGGCTGATGCTCCCGCGCGTCACTTCCGTCACTTCGCGTCATTTCACGCCGATGTCCCAGGCCTGCTCCAGGTCCTCTCGCGAGTACGCCTTGAAGGCCATCATCGTCTGCGTGTGCGTGATGCTCTCCTGCGCCATCATGTGGGTGGTCACCACGTCGGAGAGGTCTTCGTAGGTGCCCAGGCGCAGTATCGCCACCAGATCATATTCGCCGGTGACGGAATACACCTCCGCCACCCCACTGATCTGCAGCAGCGCCTGCGCCGTCTGGTTGATCTCGCCACGTCTGACATTGATGAGCACCAGCGCCGTGATCATCGTTGCTCCCGCCTCTCGTCGCAGCGCGCCACGGCCCGCTACACCATGCTCGCTTTGGCCTCATCGCGCAACTCGCGTCGCAGCACCTTGCCCGTGTTGTTCTTGGGCAGCGCCTCGCGGAACACAATCTTGCGCGGGCACTTGAACACGGCGATCTGGCCGCGGCAATAGTCGATGATGTCCTGTTCGGTGGCCGTCGCGCCCGACTTGAGCACCACGTATGCCATCACCGACTCGCCCTGATAGGGATCGGGGTACTGCACCACCGCCGCGTCAGCCACCGCGGGATGCTTGAAGAGCGTCTCTTCCACCTCGCGGGGATAGACATTGAATCCCGAGACGACGATCATATCCTTCAAGCGGTCGACAATCGTGAAGTAGCCATCGTCATCTTCGGTAGCCATATCGCCGGTGTGTAGCCAGCCACCCTTCAGCGTCTCGGCCGTCGCTTCGGGCTTGTTCCAGTAGCCGAGCATGATGTTGCTGCCGCGGCAGATCAATTCACCCAGCGTGCCATGCGGCACCTCGTTGCCGGCCTCGTCAATGATCTTGACCTCCACGCCTGGCAGCGCTGGACCTACGGAGCCTGGCTTGACCACCGGTCCCGCCGCCATCGTCGTGACCACCGGCGAAGCCTCGGTCAGCCCATAACCCTCGCTGATCGGCACGCCCGCCAGCCCTTCGAAGGTCTGCAAGATCTGCACCGGCAGCGCCGCCGCACCTGACGCGATGTAGCGCAGACTGGTGATGTCGTACTCCTTGAGCGACGGCATTGACGCCCACGCGACAAACATTGGCGGCGCGCCATAGAGCACCGTACACTTGTTCTTCTGGATCACCTCGAGGCTTGAAGCCGGCTCGAAACGCTCCACCAGGGCAACCGTCGCGCCGTTCATGAACGCGAGATTCATGCCGACGTTCATCGCGTAGATGTGGAAGAGTGGCAGCGCGAGCCAGACGACATCGGTTGGCTCCACGCCAATGGAAGGCACCAGCATGCACTGCTCGCAATTCGACACCAGATTGCGATGCGAGAGCATGGCCCCTTTGGGCTTGCCCGTTGTGCCAGAGGTATAGCAAATCACCGCTACGTCGTTGTCGCCCACCGTCACACCCGGATCGTGGTCTGGCGCGTCGGCAA
>DASYGC010000838.1:0-1776 GCA_036000225.1 Ktedonobacterales bacterium
GCTGCGCGATGTCGATGGCGGTCAGATCGCCGCTGTCGCCGCCGCCGCCCACCACATAGGCGACATTCGGCGCGCCGCCATCGGCCCGCGCGCTGCTCGGTGTGCCCAGCGCGGCAATGCTCAGCCCGAGCAGGCAGCAGACCCCCAGCGTTGCCGCGATGAGGCGCCGCATGAGGGAGACCGCGCCGCTGAAGCCACTGGTACGCATGAGGTGATCCTACGATTCGTTCAGCATCTGCTCCTTCGTGTTGTAGCACACGGGTGGGCTGCGTGGTCACGTGATATGCCTGTCATCTCATCACGCTCATGATGTACGAAGCGACCGGACATCATAACCGACGCAGGGACCGGCTCGCGACGAGCAGCGTCAGCGGGCGCCAGTTCGGCAAGCCATTGGCGCGCGTACCGGATGCCAACCGCCGCGCGGGAATGGTATGCTGCGTGGTAGAGGCAAGCCTCCCATTCGCGAAACTACGTTCGCCGCCCGCTCTGGCACGTGAGGCGTGCTCTCGATCTTCATCGGCTGGTGAGCCACGACGGGTCTGTGGGCCTGCCCACAACCCGACCTCAGGCGCATCTCAAATCCCCCACGCTCGGCTATGCTTCACACAGGTAAGGGTCAAGGCACACACGGACACTCCCGCTGTGGTCCTGAGCCAAGCACTGGAGGAGCAGAGGATGAGTAGCGATGTGGTGGTGCGCACGAGCCACCTGAAGAAGCACTTTGGGCCAGTGGTCGCGGTGGAAGATGTCTCGCTGGAGGTGGGGCGCGGCGAGATCTTCGGCTTCCTGGGGCCCAATGGCGCCGGCAAGACGACCACTATCAGCATGATGCTGGGCCTGACGCACCCCACCGCTGGCACGGTCGAGGTCTTTGGCCAGCCGGTCACTCCCGAGGCGCACGCGGTCTTGCGCCGCGCCGGCACGCTGGTGGGCGCGCCCGCGCTGCTGCCGCCGTTCACCGCGCGCGAGAACCTGGCGTGTCTGGCTAGCCTCTATCCCGAGCTGCCGGCAGGACAGATCGATGCCGTGCTGGCACAGACCGGACTCAAAGAGGCCGCGGATCGCCCGGCGCGCACGTTCTCCACCGGCATGAAGGGACGCCTGGGCCTGGCGCTCGCGCTGCTGAATCAGCCTGAGTTGCTGGTCCTGGATGAGCCGGCCAACGGCCTGGACCCGGCGGGAATCCACGAACTGCGCACGCTCTTCCGCGCGCTGGCGGAGCGCGGGGCCACGATCGTACTGAGCAGCCATCTGCTGCACGAGGTGGAGCTGATCTGCGACCGCATCGCGGTGGTGCACCACGGGCGCGTGATCGCGCAGGGCACGGTCGCCGAGCTGCTGGGCGGCGCCAGCGAGATGGTGCGCGTGACCACCGCCGACCCCGAGCGCACGGCGCGGGTGTTGCGCGCGCTACCGGGTGCCCACGATGTCGTGGTCAGCGCGGGTCAGGTGGAGGTGCGCGGCGTGACCAGCGAGGTGGTGATGTACCACCTGGTACAGCAGGACATCACGCCGCACGAGGTGGCGGTGGCGCGTCCCGACCTGGAGACGGTTTTCCTGAATCTGACCCAGAGCGCGTCTGCTTGATCGCCCGCACGGAGTGTAGCCGGTAGGATGTGAACTCGAAGGAGTAACCACGTATGTTCGCGCAAATGCTTCGCATGGAAACCACCAAGACGTTGCGGCGTCCGTTCGTCTGGATCGGTCTGGGCGTGCTCGCCGTGGCCATCGCCGCCTTCTTCGCGCTGTTCTTCGCCTTCCGCGGCAACATTC
>DASYGC010000839.1:0-8505 GCA_036000225.1 Ktedonobacterales bacterium
GCGCCGATCGTGCCATCGGTAGCGGACTCGTACGCCGGCGCCTCCAGCGCCACCCGGTTGACCAGCGTCGCCGCGCGCAGACGTAGCGGCGCGAACAGCGGGGGCGCCACCACCAGGCGCGCCGCCGCGGGCGCCGCGACGCCGTCCACTCCCCGTGCGGCGTGCGCCGCGAACCAGCGGTCCACCCGCGCCACGAAGCGCGCATCGCGCACACGCAGATCGTCATACGAAATGCGTCCACTGCGCGTCAGCAGGTGGAAGGTGAACTGCTCGGGCGCCAGATGGCCATAGGCGCCGACGCGCTCGAAATACTCGCGGCTCTCGCGTGCCGCCTCCTGCAGCGCCTCAACCACTGGCCGGCGTTCCAGCTCGTACTCGCTCAGCGCCCGCGCAATCGCGCCATGCTGCTCCAATGCGCCCGCCAGCGCAATGGCATCCTCCATCGCCAGCTTGGTACCCGAACCGATCGAGAAGTGCGCCGTATGCGCGGCATCGCCGAGCAACACGATATTGCCGTGCCGCCAGGTCCGGTTCTTGACCGTCCCGAAGCTAATCCACTTCGAGTTGTTCGAAAAGAGCCTGCTGCCGCCCAATTCTGGCGCGAAAAGCGCCTCGCAGTAGGCGATGCTCGCCGCTTCGTCGGCCTGGTCCAACCCAGCGCGCTGCCACGTCGTCTCGTCGCACTCCACGATGAACGTGCTGGTGGTGCCGCCGAAGGGATAGGCGTGCACCTGGAAGAAGCCGTGCTGGTTCTCGCGGAAGATGAAGGTAAAGGCATCCAGCACCATATTGGTCCCCAACCAGATGTACTTTGCCCGCCCCAACGCGATGCGCGGCGCAAACACCTCGGCGTAGGTCGTGCGGACCAGGCTGTTCAGGCCATCGGCAGCAATCAGCAAATCACACGCGCCGAGCTGATCCAGCTCGTCCACCTCGGTGCGATAGCGCACCTCCACGCCCAGTTCGGCGCAGCGGCGCTGCAGGATGCCGAGCAGCAACTTACGCGGGATGCCCGCGAACACATGCCCACCGCAGCGCAGCAACGCCTCATGATAGCGCACGTCAATCGCGTCCCACAGCACAAAGTGGTCGGTGATCTCGCGGTAGGTCTTCAGGTCGGCCTCGCGAAAGCTGGCCAGCGTGCGATCGGAGAAGACCACCCCCCAGCCATAGGTGGCGTCGGGCGCGTTGCGTTCGAGGATGATCACGGTGCGCGCCGGGTCGGCCTTCTTGAGCAGCAGGCCGCAGTACAGCCCCGCCGGCCCGCCCCCCAGCACGACGATCTTCATCCCACCACCTCCGCCAGCCGGTCGAGCTGCGTGAGATCGGCCACCGCCGGAAACAGCGCGAGCTCGTCGCAGCCCGCCTCGGCATAGCCGCGCACGTACTGCGCCACCGCCTGCGGCGTCGTGAGCAGGCCCGCGACGATCTTCTCGGCGAACGGGCCGGTGAAGGCGTAGTAGTCGCGCATGTACTGTTCGCCCGCCGCGACAGCCTCATCACCCAGCGCGAAGTAGCCCTGCGCCCACACCCGCGGCCGGCCGGGCCGGCCCGCGTCGCTCCACCCCGCGCGCACCTTATCCGCCACCCGCGCGAAGGCGCGCGGCGGACCACCACCGTGGACGTAGCCATCCGCGTAACGTGCCACGCGGGCAAACGCCTGGCCGCTCAGTCCGCCTACCAGCAGTTCCGGCCCACCAGGCCGGCCCGCCCGCGGCCCCAGCGTTCCATCCTCCCACAGCTCGCGCAGCGCCGCCAGCTGCTCCGTCAGCCGCCGTCCACGGGTGGCATGTGGCACGCCCGCCAGCTCGTAGTCGTCGTGGCGCGCGCCCACCGCCAGCCCCAGCACCAGCCGCCCCCCCGCCAGCGCATCCAGCGAGGCCGCCATCTTGGCCAGCAGCGCCGTGTTGCGCAGCGGCCCAATCGCGACAGTCGTGGCCAGCCGCACGCGCTGCGTCACCGCCGCAGCCGCCGCCAGCGCCACAAAGGGATCGTAGCTGTCATAGCGCAGCCGGTCAATCACCGCCAGGCTGGAGAACGGACCCGCCTCCGCGCGCCGCGCCCACTCGATCAGCAGCGCGCCCGGCACGCCCGGCACGCCCGACGGCAGCCCCACGCCCACCCGCATGGTCCACGCCCCTTCCCGCCGCGCCCGTCAACACTATCAGCCCGATCACCGTGTCCGCAACCGCCCATCCGGCGCGCACCTCGCCGGTTTGATGGGGCATCCGGTGGCCGCCCGCCCGGCGCCACACCGCGCCCGCCCGGCGGGGTCCGTAGTGGCGCACGGGTGTGCGCTCTGGGCCTCGTTATGCCCTCCATCGCGGACCATGCCCTCCGGCCTGCCCGGCGCCAACCTCGCCCGGCCCGTAGGGGTTTACGGATGTAAACCCTCCGGGCCCGTTATGCAATCCTTAAGGCAGGTCTGCGCCCTCCGGTCCGCCCCGTCGCGCGCTGATCGTATGCCGTGCCGCGCTCCGCTGTCAACGTGCACCCGGCATCACACTCCGCACGCGATTTCTGTCGCGAACGGCGAGGCCATCGCTTCCTCGGCGCCAGGTGAGTGCCACTCAAATCAGCCAGCCACCCGTGAGGACGAACGCGACCAGCAGCGCCTGCACCGCGAATCCTCCGCTGACCAATAGCGTATCGAGCCAGGGAGAACGCACGGACCAGCGCCCCAGATCGAGCCAGGCGGGTGCGGCGGCCAGCATGAACCGGCCCGCGCCCGCGATGGCATCGGGGAACTGCGCGCCAACGATCGGGCTGCTGAGGGTAAGGAGGATGAGTCCGACCAGATAGAGACTCATGGCCGCGGGACGAGTGCGCCACCCGACTACGCAAATCAGGGCAATGGCGCACACGGGAAGCGTATCAACGAGAATGCGCGCGTGCACAAAACTGGAGGATGATGCGTGCAGCAGTTGTTGCGCGATCAGGAAGATGGTTTGCCAGGGCCATTGGGCGCGAATATTGTATCGCGCCTGGGCATGCAGGTAAGCCAGCGGATCGTGAAAGTGGATGGCGCAGTAGACACTGTAGCTGGCCAGTGCCAGCGGTACAGCGCCAACGACGAGGGCGAGGCGCGGCACGGCGCGGAGTTGTGGCAGCGTGCGCCGCGGCATGCGCTGGTGGAAGTATTCCCAGACCAGTGGCAGGATAAGGATGACGGCCGTCGGGCGAGTCAGTCCAGCCAGAAACGCCCACAGCGCAGCCCAGTACCATGAACCGCGGCGCGCACAGACCAACGCGCCGCAGGCCAGGCCCAGAAAAAGACCGTCGGTATAGGCTGCTGCCAGGAAAGAGGCCAGAGGATATGCAGCCAAAACACGCAGCGATCCCGATGCCGCGGCGACCAGTTTGCGTTCCCGCGCAGCCAGCAAACCAACGCCGAAGAATGCGCCCAATGTCCCGAGGTTGCCAACCAGCAGCGCCGCGGCGAAGCTCTGTGTCTTTGATGTGCCGGTGAACACCATCGCAATTCGGATCAATAGCGGATAAAGTGGGAAGAATGCCGCGGTGATCGAGGTATGATAATTGCCGAGTGCGATCGCGCGATACACGTTGCCATCCCACAATGTCCATCGGCTCACCGTATATGCCAGTGTGACATTGGTTGGTATCGTGGGACGTCCCTGTGGATGCGGTGTGCTGAGGAAGGTGAGCGAGATATACGAAACCACCAGCAGCATCAGCCGTGTCGCGACCCACCACATCAACGCCTGGCGGAATACCGCGCGCCACTCCCAAGGAATATAGGTAGACCACCATTTGGCACTTCTCTGAAATGATCGTCGTGCTCGACCGCGGATCCAGAGCAGTGGGGGGCGTCCTTCAGTGCTGTCCACCCGTCTCTCCTGCTCGAGTCCGCCTGTCAGACTGGCATCGCGCAATCATTGCGCACAGACCAGCAACAGAGCATGACCAGCCTACGTTCGTGGCCCCGCCGGCCACCATGTACGCTGGCGAGCGCACGCCGGGCACCTGCCGGTCAGCATAGCCCATCGCCGCCTGATTCCGCTAGCCTTCCGCTTCATCGACGAACTCATGGCGTGTTCTGTCCGGACTTGTCCGGACCTGTCCGTCTTTGAAAACTGGTGCGCCGCGCGCCCATGGTCTAATATCACATCGTGTAGGGGCGTACGGATCATTCGTGACCGGTCATGATGTACGCCCTCTGGATGCCGGGCAGCGCGTGGCTTTCAACCGCCACAAACCACGAGTTTGCTCCAAGATTTGGTATGAGCTGTATGCGAAGCGACCGCAGGGGCACGGTTGGGCCACGATCGCTCGTTGAAGTCTGGCCGTGCGCCTGGATATATCGCACAACGCCACGGCACCTGTGGCATGTTCGCTTGCTTCTCAACCAACTGTGCCACGGTCCTCCCAAAGAGAGCCTGTAGCGTTCTGTGGCACGGTCGGTTGCCGCACCGGGTCGCATCACAAACTCTCTCGCATATAGGTGTAGATATTTGTGGCATGTTCGGTTGCTATCTGCCCTGCTGACACCGAAGTTACGTGTAGCATTGTGTTGCATGTTTGGTTGCTAACCATCGCCCGTCGTACATCCACACCTCGCGGTCTCGCTGTAGCATTCTGTCGCATGTTCGGTTGCTACCCATCGCCTACCCCGGCCAACCGGTCGGGACCCGGCTCCACTGCGCGCAATCCTCAAATGCTCAGGTCTCGCCACCGTGTGGTAGACTCTGAAACGAGCCGGGCACCGTATCGGGCGCCGGCCGTTTCCCTCACTCAGAAGGCAGGCGGTCATATGTCCTGGTTTGGGCGCTCCACCGCGAGCGCCAGCACCATTCCCCCATCGCCGGACCTCGATGCGCTCGATGCCTACTCCAAATCCATCATTGGCGTGGTGCGGCGCGTGGGCCCGGCCGTCGTTCAGATTGGCGTGCGCAAAGAAGTCGCCGCCCGCTCGGGCTACGGCGGCATCATGCCCCGCATCGCCGAAGGCGCCGGCTCCGGCGTCATCTTCGCCCCCGATGGCTACATCCTCACCAACAGTCACGTCGTTGACGGCGCCCAGCGCATCACCGTCACCCTCGCCGATGGCCACGACCTCCCCGGCGAAGTGGTCGGCGAAGATCCCGACGCCGACACCGCCGTCGTGCGTGTCACGCCGCCCAACGGCGACAAGTTGCCCGCCGCCAAGCTCGGCAACTCCGAACAACTCATCGTGGGCCAGCTCGTCGTCGCCATCGGTAGCCCCGCCGGCCTCCAGAGCACCGTCACCGCCGGCATCGTCAGCGCCCTGCACCGCACCCTGCCCGGCTACGGCGGCCGGCTCATCGAAGATATTATCCAGACCGACGCGCCCATCAACCCCGGTAACTCCGGCGGCCCCCTGGTCAACTCCAAGGGCGAGGTCGTCGGCATCAACGTCGCCGTGCTGCAACAGACCCAGGGCCTCTCCTTCGCCATCCCCATCAACACCGTCCAGTGGGTGGCCTCGCAGCTGATGAAAAACGGCGAAGTGCGCCGCGCCATGCTGGGTATCGCCGGCCAGGCGGGCATGCTGCCTCAGTCACTGCGCCGCGCCCTGCATATCGACAAGCCCACCGCCGTCGAAGTCGTCCAGGTCGTCCAGGGCGGACCCGCCGAGCGCGCCGGCATCCAGCCCGGCGACGTCATCATCAAGCTCGACGACCATCCCATCGGCACCGTGGATGACCTGCGCCACCATCTCGAACGCCTGGCCGCCGGCACCCGCGTCAAAGTGGCGCTCGTCCGCGGCTCAGCGTCCGGTCCACAACTCGCCGAGGCCAGCGTCGCCGTGCAAGTGGCCGGCCGCTCGCGTTGACGCACCACCTCCCTCGCGGCTCTGTCGCATCGTCGCGATGCGTACACGGTGGGCATCGTTACCTGTGGGGGCATATGGCGAGATACGCCCTCCGCGCCGGTGGGCTTCGACGTGGGCTTCGTAGGGGAATGCCCTGAGGCCAGGATTCCCCCTCGAATGCATTTGAGGAGTCTGAAGCATCACCTATTCAGGAGGACTCTTGCGTGCCGACATCTGACATCGCTCCGGCGACTCCGATCACCCTTGACGAGCTGGCGCTCCCCGAGACGCTGCCCCCCGAGACGCTTGCCCGTGAGATCGCCGCGGTGCTGTCGCTCAGGCCCGCGCAGACGCTCCATACCATGGAGCTGCTCGATGGCTCGAACACCGTTCCCTTCATCGCCCGCTACCGCAAGGAGCAAACCGAGAATCTGGATGAGGTTCAGATTCAGGCCATCGCCGATGCCGCCGAGGCGCGCCGCAACCTGCACGCGCGCAAGCGCGACGTCTTGCGCCTGATCGCCGAACAGGGCAAACTCACCTTGCCGATAGGCCGGGCGATCCTCGCGGCGACCACGCTCCAGGCCATTGATGATCTCTACCTGCCCTTTCGCCCCAAACGCAAGACCCGCGCCAGTGTTGCCCGCGAGCGCGGTTTGCAGCCGCTCGCCGAGCTGATCCTGCGTCAGGCGCGCGATGCCGGCGACCCGCTGGCCGCCGCCGCTCCGTTCGTCAATGCCGAACTGGGCGTCGCCACCGCCGCCGATGCGCTGGCCGGCGCGCGCGACATCTGCGCCGAGATCATCACCGAGGATGCCGCGCTGCGCGGCGCGGTCCGCCTGCTCTGGCTACGTGAGGGCGGCGTGCGTGCTCGGCTCACCGTCGATTCCGAGCACGCCGCCGAGAAGGACCCCAAAGGGGTCTACCGCCTGTACTACGACTTTCAGGAACCCATTGGGCGCCTGGTGCCGCATCGCACGCTGGCGCTCAATCGCGCCGAGCGCGAGGATGTCGTGCGTGTCGCCGTCGAGGTGCCCGCCGAGCGCGCGGCGCCGATCATGCGCAATTTCTACGCTCCCGACCCACGTTCGCCCTTCGCCGAGGAACTGCGCCAGGCCAGCGAAGATGGCTACAAGCGTCTGCTGGCGCCGGCGCTTGAACGCGAGATGCGCGCCGAACTCACGCGCCAGGCGGAGGAGCACGCCATCAACGTCTTCGCCACCAACCTGCGCAACTTACTCCTCCAGCCGCCGCTACGCGGTGCGCGCGTGCTCGGGCTCGATCCCGGTTTCCGCACCGGCTGCAAGGTGACCATCGTCGACGCCACCGGCGCTTATGTCGAGTCAACCACCATCTATCCCCATCCGCCGCAACAGCGCTGGAGCGACGCCAAGGCGACCCTCAAGGCGCTGATCGCCCGCCATCAGATCAGCGCCATCGCCATCGGCAATGGCACCGCCTCACGCGAGACCGAGCAGCTGACCGCCGAAGTCATCGCCGAGTTGGAGCACGCCGGCATGCCCGCGCGTGCGCTGGGCTACGTCATGGTCAATGAAGCGGGCGCCTCAGTCTATTCCGCCTCTGAGGTCGCGCGTGAGGAGTTCCCGACGCTCGATGCCACCCAGCGTGGCACCATTTCCATCGCCCGGCGCCTGCAGGATCCTCTGGCCGAGCTGGTCAAGATCGACCCCAAGGCGGTGGGCGTGGGCCTCTACCAGCACGACGTCGATCAGCGTGCCCTGGCCGCGGCGCTGGACCGGGTGGTGACATCCTGTGTGAACTTCGCCGGGGTGGATCTCAATAGCGCGTCGGCGCCGTTGCTGCGCGCGGTCTCTGGCATCTCGCCGCGCGTGGCCAGTGCCATCGTCGCCTACCGCGCGGAGCACGGCCCCTTCACCGCGCGCACGCAGTTGCGCAAGGTGGCGGGACTCGGCCCGGCGGCGTTCGTGCAGGCTGCCGGCTTCCTCAAAATCGCTGGCGGAAAGGAACCACTCGACAATTCGTTCATTCACCCCGAGAGCTACGAGACGGCCCGCGCCGTGCTCCAGCAGTTGCCCGGTGGCACGGGCGCCGAGCGCAGCCCCGAGCGCGTGCGCGCCTGGCGCATGCTGGTGGGCATGGGGCAGCGGGGCGATCAGGCGGCGGCCATCGCGGCGCTGGCGGCGGAGGTACACGCGGGGGTGCCCACGCTTACCGATATCCTCGAGAATCTAGAAAAGCCGGGCCTCGATCCGCGCGACGCGTTGCCCGCGCCGATTCTGCGCACCGATGTGCTCAAGCTCGAAGACCTGCGCGAGGGCATGGTCCTGCTTGGCACGGTGCGCAACGTCGTGGATTTCGGTGCCTTTATTGATATCGGCGTCAAACAGGACGGTCTGGTCCACGTCTCGGAGATGGCCGAGCGTTTCGTGCGCGATCCGCTGGCCGTCGTCGCGGTGGGGCAGGTGATTCAGGTGCGCGTGCTGGGTGTGGATCGCGCGCGCGGGCGGGTCCAGCTGAGCATGCGCGGCGTCGCTGGCGAGCAGACCAATCCGGCTACCTGAGCCGTCCGCGATACGCGGGTCTCTCCCCACACGTTGTAGGTACGTGATGAGGCAATGGCGCGGCCAGCGCAAGCGCATCGCGCGCGCCGCTTGTATCCGCCGCCGGCTTACGGTACACTGCTGCCAGCGTGGTGTGCTCAACCGTGGCAGGGAGCGAGCACCGCGCCG
>DASYGC010000840.1:0-1963 GCA_036000225.1 Ktedonobacterales bacterium
GCCTGGCCCCACCGGGCAAGCACCTCTTGATTACCCACCAGTTGATGCGCGGCGACGATGTGAATGTGGAGCGCGAGGCGGCCCGCGCTGATCTGCGGCGGCTCTTCGGCGACGACTTCGGGACGAAGGTGACGATTCTGACGATGAGCCAGTATCGTGGCGAGTGGCCCGTCAACCGCGCCATGCAGGGCGAGGATGTCTCGCCTGCGACGGGCGTCGCGGGCCTCTATCTCGTCGGCGACGCCGTCAGGCCATCGGGCTATCTGATGGTGGAGGGGGTGGCTCAGAGCGTCAACGCGCTGCTCGATACGCTGGATACACGCGATGGCCCGGCGAATCAGACGCCCTACACACCCTACACACCCTACACGCCGCCGAAGCCGCCGAAACGGCGCGCCTTCCGCTGGCTGGTCGCGCCGCCGCCACCCCACCCCGGCTCGTAACATCGCCCCATCGCCTGCCTGCCCGATAGTCCACTAACGAGCGGTTCGCGTTGACACTGCCGCGCGCGGCGCATATGCTGACAGCGCAAGATTACATGACTGGCAGCCAGGCCAGGGAGGGTCAGACGATGGAGAGAGCCAGGGAGCGGCAGGGTGTTCACTATCAGCGCGCGCAGCGACAGCGCAGAGCCGCTGTGCGTGTGACCCGCGAGACTGTGGAAATGGGTGCGAGGGCAATGGGCGCAATGTCTGGTGATGGGCACGAGACCGATCCCAATGACGCCTGCTATCTGATCGAGGGTGGGATTCCTCTCAGGGGCGAGGTGCGTAACAGTGGCGCGAAGAACGCCGCCACGAAGCTGATGGTCGCGGCGCTGCTCACCGAAGACCGTTGCACGATCCACAATATGCCCGCTGGCCTGGGCGATGTCACCATCACCGAAGAGGTCCTGCGCGCGCTGGGCGCCGACGTGACCTGGCCGCAAGAGACCGTCGCCTCGATTCGCGCCGTCAATCTCGATAATACCGAGGTGCCGCTGGCGCTGGGACGCAAGAACCGGCTGGCGGTGTTGACTACTGGTCCGCTGCTGCATCGCGCCGGAAATGCGATTATTCCCGCGCCGGGGGGCGACCGCATCGGCCCGCGCCCGATCAACTTTCATCTGGATGGCCTGGAACGGATGGGGGCATCGCTGGAATTTCGCGATGGTGTCTATCATCTGCGTACCGATGGCCTGAGAGGCGCGGCGATTGATCTGCCCTTCCCCAGCGTGATGGCGACCGAGACGCTGCTGATCGCGGCGACGCTCGCTCGTGGTGTCACCATTATCTCCAACGCCGCCATCGAGCCGGAGATCATCGACCTCATCAAGTTCCTGCAAAAGATGGGCGCGATCATCGAGCAGCGGGTGGATCGTAAGATTGTCGTCGAGGGCGTTCAACGGCTGCACGGCGCCGACCACCGCGTGATTACCGACCGCAATGAGGCGGTTTCGCTGGCCATCGCCGCCTATCTGACCCACGGCGATGTGCGGGTCATTGGCGCCGACCAGGGCATGCTGCTCACGTTTCTGAATACGCTCTACCGCGTCGGCCTGGATTTCACGGTGGAAGAAGACGCGATCCGCTTCTTTGGGAGCGATGAACCGCCGCGCCCCATTGCCCTCGAAACCGACGTGCATCCCGGCTTCATGACCGACTGGCAGCAGCCGTTCACCCTGTTATTGACGCAGGCGCGCGGCATGTCGGTGATCCACGAGACAATCTACGAGGACCGCTTTGGCTACACCCAGGATCTCAACCGCATGGGCGCCGATACGGGCCTCTTTGCCCGCTGCCTGGGGGAGCTTCCCTGCCGCTTCCGCGAGAATGAATACCTCCACAGTTGCGTCGTCCGCGGACCAACGCCGCTGCACGCCGCCGAACTGACAATGCCCGACATTCGCGCGGGCGCAGCCTACATTCTGGCGGCGCTCTGCGCGCATGGCGTCTCGACGGTACATGGCATCGAACACATCGAG
>DASYGC010000841.1:0-2823 GCA_036000225.1 Ktedonobacterales bacterium
TCGCCACTGCTTGCCAACGGCAAGGTCTACATCGGCCTATCCTCGTTCAACGATCACCCTTGCGTGCGAGGTGCCGTCATCGCGCTCGATCCTGCCACGGGCGCGCATCTCTGGGAGCATTATTTTGTGCCTGCCGGCGAGCTTGGCGGCGCCGTCTGGTCCTCAGTGACCGCCGATCCCGCCACCAGCACGCTGTTGGTGGCCACCGGCAATCCCTGCAGCCCGCCCGCCGACCAACCGGTTCAGGGCGGCATCAGCGATGACCAGCAGGACGCGATTGTCGGCCTGAACTGGGATACCGGGGCGCTGCGCTGGTACTATACCGCCATCGGCAATGACGACTGCGACTGCGATTTCGGGGAGGGCCCTGTCTCGTACGTCTTCCATGGACAGCGGTACGTCGTCGCCGGCAACAAGCTCGGCGTCGTCTATGCCGTCACCCCCCCGGCGTCTGGCAGCAGTGCCCCATTAGCGTGGTCCGATACCATCGCCAGCATAGGTCCCGCTCCGGGTGGAGGCATCTTCACGCCGCCCGCCTACAAGGATGGCCTCGTCTACGTGGCCGGTGGCCCCTCACTCGACAACGTCTGCCACACCGGAGCCCTGTGGGCGTTGCGCGCGGATAGCGGCGCGGTGGCCTGGCGCCAGTGTACCGCAGGCGAGATTGTGGGTGCTCCCAGCATCACCGGGAACGTCATCTTCGCCGGCCAGGCCAACAGCGTGGTGGCCTACGACGCCACCACCGGCCAGGTGCTCTGGCAGCAGCAGACCCCTGGTGAGGTGTGGGGTGGTGTGAATATCTCACAAGGCAATGTGCTGGTGGTCACGACGGCGGGAAAACTGTGGTGCTTCAGGCTGCGACAAGCGCCGAAATAGCGCGCGCCCGCCACCTCAGTGGGTGCCATTGCGCCCAGCTACCTCGCTCAGGTAACGGCCACTATCTTTCAGGATCCGCTGCTGTGTTTGATAGTCCACATAATAGATGCCGAAGCGTTTGGAGTACCCCAGCGCCCATTCGAAGTTGTCCATCAGCGACCAGACGAAGTATCCGTGGAGGGGCACACCGTCCGCGATGGCGCGTTGCGCTTGCGCGAAATGCGTGCGCAGGTAGGCAACCCGCTCCGGGTCGTGCACTGCGCCATCCGCGGCGATCAGGTCGGGATAGGCCGCGCCATTCTCGGTGATAAACATCCGTGGTGGGGCATATTCGTCGCGCAGGCGCAGCAGCAGATCATAGAGGCCCGTGGGATAGACAAACCAGCCCATTTCGGTCAGACCTGGACCGGTTTCAGGCACCAGCACCGGGAGCGCATGCTCACCCCCCACGCCCGCGCGAATCATGAAACGGGTATAGTAGTTCACGCCCAGGAAGTCCAGGGGCGCGGCAATGGTTGCCATGTCGTCCGCCTGTACCATGCCCGCCGGCTGAGCCAACAGCGCGAATACCTCAGGTGGATAGCCGCCGCGAAAGATGGGATCCAGGAACCAGCGGTTGAAGAGTCCGTCAACAAAGCGCGCCGCGTTTCGATCATCCTCACTGGCGCTGGCGGGCTCGAACGGCGCCAGATTCAGCGTGATACCCACCTGCGCGTCAGCGGCGCGGGCCGCGCGCAGGATCGGCACCGCGACGCCATGCGCGAGCAGGAGATGGTGCGCAACGGGCGCCCACAGGCTCAGATCGCGCACGCCAGGAGCCATCTCACCGGTGACATGCCCGAGATAGACGGCCACCTGCGGTTCGTTGAGCGTGATCCAGTGGCGCACCCGGTCACCCAACCGGTGGGCCACGACCCCCGCATATTCAGCAAAGGCCAGTGCGGTATCGCGGTTGCGCCACCCACCGCGATCTTCGAGCGCCTGCGGCAAATCCCAATGATAGAGCGTGACGTATGGCGCGATGCCGCGTTCGAGCAGCGCATCGACCAGCGCGTCATAGAAGTCCAGGCCAGCCGTATTGACCGCGCCACGGCCCATTGGGACCACCCGTGGCCATGAAATCGAGAAGCGATAGGCATTGAGGCCTAACTCCGCCATCAGCTCGACATCCGCACGCCAGCGATGATAGTGGTCGCAGGCGACATCGCCGGTCTCGCCCTGATGGATCGCACCTGGAACGCGTGTGAACCGATCCCAGATCGATTCTCCTTTGCCATCCGCGCGTGCGGCGCCTTCAATCTGGTACGCGGCCGTCGCGGTCCCCCAGGCAAAATTGGCTGGAAATCCAGCGGTCGTTGCGGTAGCGGGCATAGGTCATCGGCTCCTATCTGGTCGGTGGTGAACGATGGTCTCTCCACTATACTGCCAGCGCGTCGGTCCCCGCGATCCATCCACCCACCCAGGGCGCTCAATGTTGGCAACCGACACGGTTGCTGACGCCTGACCCCGATCGCCATTCAGGTCACTGGCCCTTCCGTACCGCGCGAGCGGCTGGTCAGGCTAGCGCCCGCGCGTGCCCGCGACCAGCCGCGGAGCCACCCGCGCGGCATCCGAATGGGCAACCGAGAACGGACAGCCGCCCTTCGCTGTGCTATACTTGCCAATCAAAGCCCAGGACGCGCGCTGGCATGCGCGTCGCTGGAATGGCGCGCGCGGATACGCGGCAGGTGTGGTCATGCGAAGGGGCGTCAGGCGACACGCCCGCATCCAAATGGTCGAGCGAGAGCGAGGAGGGCGTCCATGCGACGGGGGCAGTACCGGGAGGAGTGGAGTGAAGATGGCCAGACGCCATACGCGACTGGCGGTGGCATGGCGTATCAGGACGGCGACGATGGTGGCTACGCTGGCGCGTATGACGATGAGGTGGCCTTGAGCGACGCCGAAGAT
>DASYGC010000842.1:0-5124 GCA_036000225.1 Ktedonobacterales bacterium
GGCCTGCCCGCCGATACGCCAACCGCCGCGGCCACACCGGATTACCGCGCCCAGACGCTCATCCTGCTGCCCGAGGACGCCCCCGAGCCGAACGCATCTGCCTTCCAGCAGCAACTCGATGCTGCGCTGGTGGCGCTGGGCACCACGCTTGCGGGCCGCCTCGTGGTCATCTTCCCCTCGCATGCGGCGCTGCGGGCGACGGCCGCCGGCATCCGGCGCGCGCTGGAGGAACGCGATGTGCTCCTGCTGGCGCAAGGCATCGACGGCTCCGTCCGTCAGCTCTGGCAGACCTTTCGGACGCAGCGGCGTGTGGTGTTGCTGGGCGCGGGCGCATTCTGGGAGGGTGGCACACTGGAAGGTAGGGCGCCGGCGTGCATTGTCGTCGCCCGGCTGCCTTTCCCGTCGCTCAGCGATCCGCTGTTGGCAGCGCGCGCCGACGTGTGGCCCGACCAGCAGGCGCAATTCGTCGTGCCACACGCCGCGCTCCGTCTGCGCCAGGCATTGAATGGGCTGGCCTGGAGCCACCAGCAGCGCAACGCCGTGGTGCTCTTCGACCGGCGTCTGCTCTCACGTGACTATGGCGCGCGCGTGCTGGATACGCTGCCCCGCTGCGAACGGCGCACCGTGGCGGCGGAACAGCTGGCAGGCGAGGTTGCCGCTTGGGTGGGGGATGCCCATGCCACGCCGTAGGTGGTGGCGCGAAATGTGATAGACTGTGGCCCGTCGCTCTTGCGCCCTACCGGTGCCTGCGTCCTCAGTCAGGGTACTGTGGTCGCATGCTGTTTTCAGCACCAATGTGCCACAGGAAAGCAGGCAGAACGTGGATCCCACGGGCAAGGTCGAAGTCAACGGCGCCCACCTGTATTACGAAATTCGGGGTACCGGCCATCCCCTTGTGCTATCCCACGCCGGCATCTGCGACAGTCGCATGTGGGACGACCAGATGGACGCGTTCGCCCAGCAGTATCAGGTGATTCGCTACGACCACCGCGGCTTCGGCAACTCCGATTCCCCGCCGGGACCCGCCTCCATCTCGGATGACCTGCACGGCTTGCTGACCGCGCTGGGCATCGCCCGCGCCCATGTGCTCGGCATCTCGATGGGCGGCGCCGCCGTCATTGATTTCACGCTCACCCATCCCGAGATGGTCAGCGCCCTCATCACCGTCGGCTCGGGCCTGGGCGGCTTCGAAGTTCCCTCCACCCCCGAGGAGGAGGCCACCTTCGCGCACATCGAGGCGCTCGTCAAAGCGGGCGACCTCGCGCAGGCCAACGAGCTGGAAGTCCAGATCTGGGTGGCTGGACCCCACCGCAACCCCGACCAGGTAGATCCCACCGTCCTTGCCCGCGTGCGCCAGATGAATGGTGACTCCTTTGCCCGCCTTGCCGAGAACGACCTGATCCAGTTGCAGCGCCTGCAGCCACCCGCCGTGGATCGTCTGAGTGAGATCCGCGTGCCCACCCTCGTGATCTATGGTGACCAGGATGTCTCCGACATCGCCGCCGCCGCCGACAAGCTCGCCGCCGACATCCCCGGCGCGCGCCAGGTAGTGCTGCGCGGCACCGCGCATGTGCCCAACATGGAGCAGCCCGCCGAATTCAACCGCCTGGTGCTGGACTTCCTCGCGGGCGTATGACACCGATTCGCCGCGGCCCCCTCCACCCCGCGGTGACCCAATGCGCGGCCCGCGCGGACACAGACCTTCAAGCTCCCGCACCGGCTCCCCGCGGGTGCCATGGTGTTTGGATAGGTGCTCGGTAGCTTGCGACATCGAGGGTTCCACTGCGGTTCGGGTATGGTCGCCTGTCCGGCTATCTTACTCGCCGGACCAGGATTACCCGTCGAATTCATTTTACGAGCCCGCCCGGCACAACCCTCGCAAGTGCCCCCGACCACCGACTTTCACCCGCCTACTAACGCGCCCTTGACAGATGTCTGACCCATGCGCTACTATGCTGACTATGAAGTCACGGTGAAAACGCACCCGTCATAGACAGTACGCGAACGTCAGCCATCGAATGGGGAGTCGGGCAACCGGCAAGGAGGTTGTCAATGTCGGTGAGTACGAGTGGCGTGTCACTGCGTGAACGCCAGCGCCAGGAGCGCGAGCAATTGATCGTGAGCGCCGCCGAGGAACTCTTTTTGGAGCAGGGCTATCACGATACCTCGATTGACGACATTGCCGCGCGTGTGGGAATCGCTAAAGGCACCGTTTATCTGCACTTCGCCAGCAAGGAAGAACTCATGGTCGCGCTGCACGAGCGCGGCATGCGCTCCTTCATCGGCATGCTCGACACGACTCTAGCTTCAGATGCGACGCCGCGACACAAGCTAGAGGTGGTCATCGAGCACATGTTTGGCTCGCTGTCGAGCCGGCACTACCAACTCTTTACCTCAGTCTTTCGCAACCCTGAGTTCGCCGAGTTCGTCGCCAGACTGCGCGAGAAGAAATCGCTGCTCGACGACCTGTGGAAAGAACCAACGCGACGGCTCATCGAGCTCCTGGATGCGGGCAAGGCAGCTGGCGAGTTTGACGATACCATGCCGACGTCCGTCATGCTCGCGCTGTTCTGGAGTTTGGTTGCGCCGCACGGTTTTCAACGGCTGATCGAGCGCGAGCAGATGGCTCCCGCCGCAATCGCGCGGTACGTGACGAACTTCTTCTTCAAAGGCATTGCCGCACCACACCAAACCACACTGGGAGGCGACCATCAATGATCCGCTTGTTCCGTTTCGTTGGCCCGTACACCCACCTGATCCTCGTGGTCCTCGTTCTGGTGTTCTTGCAGTCGCTGGCCAATCTGTATCTGCCCACCTTGATGGCCGATATCATCAACAACGGCATCCAGAAAAACGACACCGCCTATATCTGGCACGAAGGCGGCTGGATGCTGCTTATCACGCTGGGCGGCGCCATCTGCGCCATCGCCTCGGCCTACCTGGCCGCGCGGGTGGCCGTCGGCTTCGGCCGCCGCGTGCGCGCCCGCCTGTTCACCCACGTCGAGCAGTTCTCCCTGCATGAGTTCGACACCATCGGCACCGCCTCGCTCATCACCCGCGCCACCAACGACACCAACCAGGTGCAGCAGGTGCTCGTCATCATGCTCACCATGCTCGTCAGCGCGCCGATGATGGCGATCGGTGGCATCTACCTGGCCATCCAGCAGGATGCCGCGCTCACCTGGGTGCTGGCTGCCGCTATTCCCGTGCTCGTCCTCGTGATTGTGCTCGTCATGTTCCGGGCGATCCCGCTGTTCCAGGTGATGCAGAAAAAGATTGACACGATCAACCTGGTGCTCGACGAGGGCTTGACTGGCGTGCGCGTCATTCGTGCCTTCGACCGTCAGGCCCACGAGGAGCAGCGCTTCGACACCGCCAATCTCGACCTGACCAACACGGCGAGCACCGTCAATCGCATGATCGCCATCCTCTTCCCCTTCATGCTCCTCGTGCTCAACGTCACCACCGTGGCCATCTTCTGGTTCGGCAGCATCCGCATCGACGCGGGCCAGACCTCACTGGGCGCGCTGTTCGCCTTCCTGCAGTACGCCATGCTGATCCTCTTCTCCTTCTTGATGCTCTCGATGCTCTTCATCTTCCTGCCCCGTGCGGCGGTTTCGGCCAAACGCATCAATGAGGTGTTGGATATGAAGCCCGAAATCAAGGATCCAGCACAGCCTCAGGTCGCGACCGCGGGGCGCGGCGAGGTGGAGTTCCGCGACGTGACCTTCAGCTATCCCGGCGCCGAAGAGCCAGCGCTCTCCCACATTTCGTTCGTCGCGCATCCAGGGCAGGTGACCGCCATCATCGGCGGCACCGGTGCGGGCAAGTCCTCGCTGGTCACGCTGCTGCCCCGCTTCTATGATGTGGACAGTGGCGCGGTGCTGGTGGACGGTGTGGATGTGCGCGCGCAGACGCAAGAGTCTTTGCGCGTGAAGCTCGGCTATGTGCCACAGCGCGCGGTGCTCTTCTCCGGCACCATCGCCGAGAACATCCGCCACGGCAAACCCGACGCCACCGATGAGGAGGTCCGCGCCGCGGCGGAGATCGCCCAGGCGACCGAATTCATCGACGAGATGCCCGACGGCTTTGACGCCTATATCGCCCAGGGCGGCACCAATGTTTCCGGCGGGCAGAAGCAGCGCCTCTCGATCGCGCGCGCCCTGGTGCGCCGGCCGGAGATCTATATCTTCGACGACACCTTCTCCGCGCTGGACTACGCCACCGACGCCAACCTGCGCGCCGCCCTGCGCCGCGAGACCGAAGATGCCACGGTGCTCATCGTAGCCCAGCGCGTCAGCACGATCATGGACGCCGACCAGATTCTCGTGCTCGACGAAGGCAAACTGGTGGGCACCGGCACACACAAATATTTGATGGACCACAACGCGGTCTACCGCGAGATTGTCCTTTCGCAGCTGACGTTGGAGGAGGTCGCATGAACGGAGATCGCAGCGCGACGCGCTCTGGGCCTGGTGGCGGCATGCCCCAGCGGCCAGGCGCGCCGCAGCGCCCCATGGGCGGCATGTTTGGCGGTGGCGGCCCCATGGCTGGCCTGGGCATGTCGGGCAAGAAGGCCAAAAACTTCTGGGGCAGTCTCTTCCGCCTGCTCGGCTACTTCAAGCCGCAGTGGTTCTGGCTCTTTATCGTGCTGGTCGCCGCGATCATCAGCACCGTATTCAACGTCGTCGGACCGAAGATCCTCGCCCTGGCGACCAACAAGCTGGCCGCAGGCGTGATCGCGAAGTTCAGGCACGTGCCTGGCGCGTCGATCGACTTCGGCTACATCGGCAACATCCTGCTGATCTTGCTCGGCCTGTACGTGCTCAGCTCCATCTTCAGCTATGTGCAGCAGTACACCATGGCGGGTGTAGCGCAGAAGACGGTCTACCGCCTGCGCCGTCAGGTGGAAGAAAAGCTGGACCGCCTGCCCCTGCGCTTCTTTGACAGCAAGACCCATGGCGAGATCATGAGCCGCGCGGTCAACGACATGGACAATATCAGCACCACGCTGCAGCAGAACCTGACCCAGTTCATCACCTCGTTCGTGACCGTTGTCGGTGTGATCATCGTCATGTTCACCATCAACTGGCAACTGACCGTCGTCGTCCTCTTGACCCTGCC
>DASYGC010000843.1:0-9670 GCA_036000225.1 Ktedonobacterales bacterium
CGCTCAGCGGTGGCTTATGGCAGCGTGTTGTGTCGCGGATGCCGAACGCGTACGTGGAGGGCACTACGCTGGATGACGCTGTGTATGCGGCAACGCTGTCAGCGATTACCCAGCCCAACCGTCTGACAGTGCTCCGCCTAGCTCCTGGCACAACGCAATTCACCTCGTACGGCCCACCGCTCGATCTTGGAGGCGCTGGCGGTACTGTGACCTACTCGGTCGGGAACGGGATGTCTGGCAGCTGGCCAGCGTTCTACGCCTACGATATTAATCAGCCCAGTAGCCAGCCCCTTTATCGGCTCTCCTTGCCGCCATCGAGCCCCCAGCCGAAGGTGAACACGACTCCTCTGCCTGTCTCGCCCACCGAGGTGGTGACGAGCGCTGTTTGCCCTGCTACTTCTGCCAACCTGGACACCATCCAGCCCGGCGGCCTGGCTGCGGACATCAGCACCTTCGCCGCCCGCTGGGGAGCATTCCAGGGCTATGCCGCCGGCAACTGGTACTTCGGCAAGTATGCCGACACCGGCCAGCAGATCATCGATGTGGCGCCTCCCGCGTCTAATCATCGCGTCTTCTCCATGAGCTATACTGTGAACACTTTGGCGACGCTGACACCCATGCGCGCTCAGGCGCTCGCGCAGACGATTCTTCCGACAGACGCTACGCAGCAGGGTGAGCTACAGACCATCACCGATGGCCACACTACCAGTCAGATAGCGATTTATTGCAGCCCAGCATTCGCGGCGGCATTTCCCGCCAACACACAGGCCATCGAGCCGCTGTCGGGGAGCGGATTCGTCACCGTGACCTACGGGTTGCGACCGGATGGCTCGGTAGGATTGATCAATCTTGAGCCGTCCACCGCGCCATCCTGATCGCGGGAGGGAAGCGCATGAGTCAACCGGGTTGCACGCTGGGCATTGATCTCGGCACCACCTCGGCCAAGGTCATCGCGTTCGATTCGGGAGGTCGCGAGCTGGCCAGCGCGGCTGAGCAGCTTGCGCTGGCACACCCCGAGCCTGGCGCCGCCGAGCAGGACCCCGCGGACGTCTACGCTGCCGTCATGCGGGCGCTGGCGACCGTCACGCGCCAGGCCAGTTCGCTGGGCTATGTGGTCGAACGCATCGGCATCAGCGCCGCGATGCATAGCCTGATTCCCGTCGCGGCGGATGGCACACCCTTGATGCATGCGCTGCTGTGGATGGATCAGCGGGCGGACGAAGCCGCTCGCGCGCTCTGGCACAGCCCGGCGGGTCCCGCCGTCTATGCCCGTACGGGCACGCCAGTGCACGCGATGGCGCCCCTGGCCAAACTGATCTGGCTGCGCGAGCGGCGGCCCGACGTCTTCGCGCGGGCGGCGAAGTACGTCTCGCTCAAGGAATGGATCTGGCAGCGGTGGTTTGGCGCCTGGCAGGTGGATGCCTCGCTGGCCAGCGCGACCGGCCTCTACAACCTGACCACTGGTGACTGGGACGCCGAGGCGCTCGCGCTGGCTGGCATTAATGCCGACAAGCTTTCCGCGCTGGTCCCCACCACCTTCGTTACGCGCGTCGTGTCTGGATCGGATCTGACGGCGGCTGGCCTGCCCTCCGAGGTGGCCTGTAACATCGGGGCTTCCGACGGTGTGTTGGCCAATCTGGGCGTGGGCGCGATCGGTCACGAAGCGCTGGTCATGACCATCGGCACCAGCCTGGCCGTGCGCACGGGCAGCTCCACCCCCTTCACCGACCCGGCTACGCGCCTCTTCTGCTATGTGCTCGCCGCCGATCGCTTCATCGTGGGTGGGCCCAGCAACAGCGGCGGTGTCGTGCTCGAATGGCTCGCCCGCCTGGTGACTGGAAATGCCAGCGTCCCAAACACCACGGCGTACGCGACGCCAATCGTCCAGCAGCCTGAGCTCAACCAGTTGCTCGCCGCGGCAGAGCCGGCGCATGATGACGACCTGCTCTGCCTGCCCTACGTCGCCGGCGAACGCGCGCCGCTCTGGGATGCGCGCGCGCGCGGCGCCTTCTTCGGCCTCAATCTCGGTCATACCAGCGCCCATCTGATGCGCGCCGCGGTCGAGGGTCTGATCTTCAACGCCCGCTGGATCGCCGAGCCACTGCTGGCCCGCCCAAATCCGCCCCAGCAGATCATCGCCTCGGGCCGGGTGCTGGATGTCGCCTGGATTCGCCAGCTGGTGGCCGACGTCTTCGGCCTGCCGGTGCGCTTCCTCGGTGATGTGGATGCGTCGGCGTTCGGTGCCGCCGCGCTCAGCTGCATTGCCACCAGCACCTGGACCTGGGAGGATATCGCCGCGGGTCGCTATGTGCCACCCGGCTCGCTCACCTCGCCCGCCACGCCCGACCGCTACGCCCAGCAGTATGCGCGCTTCCGCCAGTTGAGCGCGTCCCTGGCTCCGGCGTCCACATAGCGGGACATTGCGGCAGCATGTAGCGGTACGTAGGAAGGGCCTACGCATGCGGCGTCGCGTTGCCCACTTCCACCCGCTTGCGGATTGCCGTCGACTCAGGCGCGATCCGTGGGAATCAGCGCATACACCAGCGTATCGCGCAGCGTCCCATCGCGCGCCAATTCCTCGTTGCGCAGCCGCGCCTCACGTACAAAGCCTAACCGCTCGGCCACCGCCGCGCTGCGCGTGTTGAGCGCGTCGCAGGTGAGTTCGACGCGGTTAGCACGCAAACCGTCGAAGGCGAAGTCAATGAGCAGGCGCGCCGCCTCGGTCATAGCGCCACGCCCCTCGGCGCTGACGCGCAGCCAGTAGCCGATGGCGAAGCGCCGCAGGCGCCAGTCGATATGGTGCAGTCCACATTCGCCCAGGTGGCGTCCGCTCGCTGCCTCCCAGATGCCCAGCGCCAGCTCCTCGCGCAGCAGCCATTGGGCCATCATACGTCGTACGACTTCACGCGTGTCGTCGATGGTCTGGCGCCGATCAACCCACGAGACCCACGGGCGCAGATGCTCGCGCGATGCCTGGATTGACTCGAAGAGTGCTTCCGCGTCGTCGTCGCGATACGGCCGCAGCAGCACACTTGCCCCGCGCAGCTCATCGGGCAGCGGAATCAGGCTTGTATAGGCCGGCTCATCCATGTAATTCACCCTCCGGGCTGGTCAAAGCATTACGAGCGTGCGAACCCGGGCTGCGCTTCAACGACGGCAGGTTAGACCGTCTGGGTGGCGGCGTCGTCGCTGGTGGCGCGGCAGGTGGCACGGCTGCCGGCTCCTCAGCCGCTGTCGTGTTGGCACCTATTATTGGTGGCGGCAACCAGCGCGTGGTTTGCTTGCGGGTGGTGCGGTACAGCATCCCGGCCATGGCGACGCGCAGTCGTGTGCCTTCGAGGGCCGGCTCGTCGGGGTCGACCGATTCCCACATGTCCAGCCAGGAACGTGCCCCGTCGATTTTGCCGTCCGCCAGCCAGTACTCGATCTGCACGCGAGCCAGCGCGCGGAATTCGGAGATATGCAAACGCGTGCGTTGCAGAATGGGGTCGATCAAGGCTTTGGCCTCGGCCAGCCGTGATTGCGTCACCAGCAAACTGGCCTGATTGAGACGGGCGAACAGATACTCGGGATGCTCCCTGAAAATGCGCTCGATCAGCGCGTCCGATTCCGCGTCATGCCCTTGCGCCCCGAGTGACGCGGCCAGATTGTTCAGGACATCGGGTGCATCTGGTTCAATTGCCTGCGCCTGGCGATGCGCGGCCACCGCTTCGTCGAACCGGTTCTCGCGCAACGCCAGTGCCCCTCGTTCGATCAAGTCCTGCACCTGTGGTCCGTGCCGCTCGTCTGGCTCATCATAGATCTCAAAGCCAATCAGTTGCGATTCGCTCCACTCGCCCTTCATCCACAACCGCACCCTGCCCGCAGGCATGGCGCCGCAGGCTCGCGCGGCATTCGCGGCTGTCAGGCGCATCGCATCTGGTCCACGCTGGCCAAGCGCAAACTCGACCAATGCCGCCAGCAACTCGGGGGTGGTGGCGTATTGCGCCAGACCCAGCGCGAACCCGCGGCTGATCGGGTCGCCGTGGTCAAGCAGCAACGGCACGATGCCTGACAACTCGGGATGCCTGGCGAGTGCTCCACGCAGCCCACGCCCGACCTGTTCAGAGTCGTCTTCATCGGCGAGGGTCTTGCTCGCCGACACCACGTCTTCGAGAACCTGCCGGCCAATCCAGTACGAGAGACCGAACGGCCACGGCGCGTGGCGCTCGCCTATCGGCTTGCGCAGGTCCTCCAGATTGGCCCGCGCCGGTTCTAGATTCGGCGCCAGTTTGAGCGCGCGCCGCCATAGTCTGCGCGCTTCCGCTTCGCGGCCAAGGCGCCAAGCGGCCACCGCCACCAGATGCAGACCGAGCGGATGCTCGGTGAGCGCAAGGCCCTCGCTGGCCTGCCTGACCTGTTCGTAGGCATCCATGACCGCCTGGTCGTCTCCCAGATAGCTGAATGCCTCAGCCTTCTTGATCCAGGCCTCGGGATGCGGCGACTTCAGCGCCTTCAACTTTGCCACCCAGTCGGTGGCAGCCGCGCCGCGGCCGGCGCGGCAGAGATAGGCGACGACATTGCCAAGCGCATGCATATTGTCAGGATCGCGCGCCAGCACGCGTTCGGCGGTCGAGATGGCCTGCGCCAACCGTCCCTCTAGCGCATAGGCGGTGCTGATGTTGTTGAGCGCTGGCGCGAAGTGCGGCACGCGTTGGAGCACCCGCTCCTCCGTCTGACGTGAGTGGGCGTACTCCCCGCGTGACAGAAGGGCGAGCGCCTGCTCGTGCAGCGCCATCATCTCATCGCCGATCTCGGCCGACAGCGTGCTGGCACGCACGCGGGCCGTAACCTCGGGTTGCAGCACATCGATCAGCTTGCGCGCCGTTCCGGCCTGCGGATCGTTCGGCCAGCGCGCCAGAAACTGACGCGCCGATCGCAGCGCCAGCGCGGGATGATCGTCGTTTGCCTGTGCCTCGGCCAGCACCAGCAACGCCGTGCTTTCACCTGGATCGAGCTGGATCAAGCGCTCGCACGCTTCCATCAGCGCGGACCAATTACTCTCACCACGGTAGGTGGTGCATAGGGCACGCAGTACGCCGCTATCGCGCGGGCGCTGCGCGGCGAGCGGCGCCAGCAGTGCCCGCGCCTCCGCCCAGCGTTCGCGTTCGAGCAGCGCGTCGGCCCGCGCCATCACGGCGGCGATGCCTCCCGGTGGTGCTCCGCTACCACCGCTCTGGCCCATCGGTTGCCCGGCCGCTGGCGGTCCGCTCTTGCCGGGGTGCGCATGCTTCCCATGCCCATGTTTCTTGCCCATCACCGGCGGCCCTCTCTGGTCCGTGGCGGCGGTTCAGACCGGATGTCCTGTGAATCACGCACCTCACCAGACGATTTCCCAGCGCGCGGCACCGCATTTCCCAGTGTATCACGCCAACCAATGCCGGGCGGTGGCGCCACATCAGTTTGCGCCGAGCCCGCGCTGAGCTTGCCTGTAGCGTGGCCGGGGAGTCGTGGCGCCTGCTATAATGCGATGGCGTGCCAACACCAGTGGCATACGCTGTGCCAGCCTCGATACTATGCTCGCGGGTCGCCGGCAGAGCGCGCGAGATGGGTACCCACGGAGGATCACTTTACAGATGGCAAAGCTCATCGAAATGTTACAGCACGTTACCCAGGCTTCCAGTGGTGGCATGGGATTCTTCGGGCGCTCGCAAGGCCCCATGCGCACCGCGCGCCCGGCGGCGGTCTTTGTCGCCGGTGGCAAAGGTGATCTGGCGGCATTGATCGCCGCGGCTGAGGCCGGCGCGGATGGCGTGATCGTCTCGGGCTGGAGCGTCCGTACCGGCACTCTGGCCGGCCTGGCCGAGGCGCTGCGCCCGCATGAGGGCATCTGGGGTGTCGAACTGGAAGGCGAGTCGGTCGCGGAGGGATTGAACGCGGCACGCGACCAGGGCGCGGCATTCGCCGTGTTGGGCCAGAATCTGCCAGCGGGGGCACTGTTTGAGGAACTCGACCGCTTCGATCGTGTGCTCGCGGTCGAGCCGCCGCGCGATGATCTGGCGCTGCTCGCGCTGCGCGCGGTGAATCTGCTGCCGGCGCAGGCTGTGCTCGTGCAGGTGAGCTTTACTCCATCGGGTCTGAGCAAGCTCAACATCGCGGACTTCACCCGGCTGCAGCTCTTCTGGGAGTCGCTCCGCTTCCCCTCGCTGGTCACGTTGCGCGGCGCGCCCGATGCCGCCGCGGTCCGCTTGCTGATACAACTTGGCGCGGATGGGCTGGTGCTCAGCGCCACCGGTGCCACGGCAACCACCCTGAGTGAGCAGGTCAAGGCGCTGGCCGGCGAGCTGGAGCGAACGCCCGCGCGGCGTGAGCGCGACAGCGGCGCGCTACTGACCGGCATGTTCGGTGCGCAGGTCACCCCTGCCGAGCAGCCTGGCGCCCCAACCCGACGCCGCCCTGGTCAGCCCGAGCCTGATCACGAGTAGCACGCCGTGGCGCCTGCGCCACGCCGCGCTCCATCGGCCGCCTGGGCGCTTCTATGCGCAGGCGTGTTGGCCCGTGGAAGCGAGACTATAGGGGAGGGGCGTACGGATGGACGCCCGGTGGGCTCCCTTGCCACCATCTTATACCCAGTTCGGGTGATCGGTGGCGTTGCGTAGTGGCGCACGGGTGTGCGCTCTGGGCCCCGTCATGCGTAAGCCTGCATACGAACTTGGTATTACCAGTCTGGCAGGCGCTTCAGTTCCGGTGGACGCATCATCGGCAGGTAGTGGAACGCTTCGGCGGCCGCCAGCCCCACCTCTTGCCCCACTGTAGCCGCGCGCGCGCGCATCATCTCAGCGATGGGACGGTCTCCGAGCTGGCTGCGGTGGCACTGCAGCGCGGCGATCTTCTGGTCGAGCGTGCTGGAGATGTCCACGTAATAGTTCGGCTGGTCGCTGGCGAAGAAATAGATATTGTGCGCACGGTGCTCGGTCAGCCCCTCACCCAACTGTTCCGCGAAGTACAGATGATCGCGGGCGGCCACAACCGCATCGAGCGCGGTCTGGCCCACGGCGCGGTGGTCAGGGTGGATCTGATAGCGCTGCCAGGGATCGAAGGTCAGCACCACATCGGGACGTCCCTGGCGAATGACCAGCGCCAGTTCGGCACGCAAGGCGAGGCTCACCTCTACTTCGCCATCTTTGTGCCCAAGGAACGTCACCTCCGCGACATCCAGCACCCGCGCCGCCTCGCGCTGTTCCGCCTGGCGCGTGCGGGCCAGCTGCGCGGGATCGGCATCGTGGTCGGCGCTGCCCTTGTCGCCGCTGGTGGCGAGTACGTATTGCACGCGATAACCAGAAGCGGCGAAGCGCGCCACTGTTCCGCCCGAGGTGAACTCGGCGTCGTCAGGATGCGCCATGATGACCATGACACGTGGCCGCGTGTCAGGAATAGCCTGCTGTGAGTCGCTCATTTCGCGATCGCTCCTATAGAATAGAACTGCTCTGCGCCATCCGCCGGATTCCTGGGAAATCGAGGCCGCGTCGACGGGTCACCGCACAAAGTATAGCCCAGTCCTGGCAGGCGCGGAGTCCCCGTAGTGGTCTGTGTGAAACCCGCTTCGCGCATGAGTGCCGGCTAGTCGCGCTTCACGGCGGCTCGTCGCACTAAAAGCCCGCCGCCTGCCCATCGCCGCGCCCGTCGCTGCCGGCGACATAGACGCCCGATGGCAGCCGCCAGATGATCTGTCCAAGCCCCGCCCAATCAACCTCCGCGTCGATCTCTACCTCGTGGCCGCGCGCCCGCAGCCCCTCCACCAGATGCGCCGCTCCCGGTTCCACCTGCACGTAGCGCTGCTCCCACCACGACCAGCGTGGCGCATCCAGGCTCGCCTGTGGGTCCATCCCATAATCGAGCATGTTCACCACCATCTGCACGTGGCCCTGCGGTTGCATGTGCCCACCCATGACGCCGAACGGCCCAACGGCCCGACCCTCACGCGTGAGGAAACCGGGGATGATCGTGTGAAACGGTCGCTTGCCTGGCTTGAGCTGGTTGACGTGGCCCGCCACGAGTGAAAAGCCGCTGCCCCGGTTCTGCAATGCGATCCCCGTCCCTGGCACCACCACATGCGAGCCGAAGGAATCGTAGGTCGACTGGATGAAGCTGACCATCATGCCATCGGCGTCCGCCGTGCACAGGTAGACCGTATCGCTGTGCGGCGGCTCACCCGCCACCGGATCAGCCGCCCGCTCGCCAATCAACGCATGGCGCTCGGCGGCATAGGGTTTCGAGAGCAGCCACTCCAACGGCGCCACCGCATGCTCGGGATCGCCAACATAACGCTGGGTATCAGCAAAGGCCAGTTTCATCGCTTCGAGCTGCAAGTGATAGCTCTCGACCGACTCGCGCGGGATGCTGCCCAGATCAAACGATTCGAGGAGGTTGAGCGCGAGCAGCGCGGCCAATCCCTGGCCGTTGGGTGGCATCTCCCACACCTCATAGCCACGATAGCTCGTCTGGATCGGCTCGGCCCATGTGCTGGTATGTCCCGCGAAATCCGCCGCCGTGATGCTCCCGCCCGTGCGCGCGGCGAAGTCCACGATGCGCTCCGCCAGCGCGCCGTGGTAGAACGCCTCGGCGCGTGTCTCGGCGATCAGCCGCAGGCTGTGCGCGATCTCAGGGCTGCTCCAGATCTCGCCAACCCGCGGCGCCCGGCCCGCGGGGGCGAACACTGGCGCCCAGCCCGCGAATTCCTCGCCTGTCAGCCCCGTGTGCACCTTGTCGGCAGCCCAGCGCCAGTGCCAGACCGAGATCGGCGACACCGGATAGCCCTGCCGCGCATACTCAATCGCCGGCTCGAACAGTGCCTCAAACGGCAGCTTGCCGAACCGCGCGTGCAGATCGCGCCAGGCCGCCGGCGCTCCCGGCACGGTCACCGACAGCCAGCCGTAGCCTGGCATGTGTTCATGCCCGCGTTGGCGCACCGCCTCCACGGTGAGAGCGCCCGGCGCGCGCCCCGACCCGTTTAGCCCATGCAACTTCTCGCCGTCCCAGACCAGCGCGAAGGCATCCCCGCCGATCCCATTCGACGCCGGTTGTACCACCGTCAGCGCGATCGCCGTCGCCAGCGCCGCGTCCACCGCGTTGCCGCCCCGCCGCAACATCGCCATGCCCGCCTGCGTCGCCAGAGGCTGGCTGGTCGCTACCATCCCGCGCGCCGCGAAGATCGGCTGGTGTTTGCCCGGAAACGCCAGGCTCTCAAGATCCGTTGGCATGCTTGCTCCTACTCTGCCAGCGAAGCGGCGCTCGTCTTGCGCTACCTGCTGGGGTATCCCGATGCCCGCGTCTACGACGGCTCCTGGGCCAAGTGGGGCACACGCGCTGAGACCCCTGTCGAAATCTGAACGCGCGCGCTCACACCCCCAGCGCATAGAGCTCCGGCTCCCCTTTGGCGCTCTCATCCGCGCCAATAAACGAACGGCTCCCCAGGACATACAGGTGCGTCTCGTCCACCGCGAAGAACTCAGGTTCATACGTCGCGTCATTCGTCTGCGGCATCCGCACAATGCTGCCCGATGACGCGTCGAAGATGAACATCCAGTGCGGCGCCTTGATCGGCGTGAACAACGCATGGCCGTATGGAGTGACTGATGTCACGGTGGCGACATAGATCGCCCCGTTGCTCACAATGGGACCCCACGAGACC
>DASYGC010000844.1:0-10196 GCA_036000225.1 Ktedonobacterales bacterium
GCCAGCAGGAGAAGCTGGGTGGTGAGGTCATCGTGCTCTGCATGGGACCCGCCAGCGCCACCGACTCCGTGCGCCGCGCGCTGGCGATTGGCGCCGATCGTGGCGTATTGGTCAGCGATGCCGGGCTCGGCGGCTCAGACGCCATTGGCACGGCGCGGGTGCTCGCCGCCGCACTCAAGAAGATCGGCTACGACCTGGCACTCTTTGGCAGCGCCGCTGCCGATGCCTACGGCGGCGTGGTGCCAGCGGCGGTGGCCGAGTTGCTCGGCGCGCCGCTGCTCTCGTATGCCACGCAGCTCACCATTGAAGGCGCGACCGCGAAGATTCAGCGCCAGGCTGAGGTCGGCTACACCGTCGCGGAGGCGCCGATGCCCGCGCTGGTCAGCGTCACCAAGGCCATCAACGAGCCGCGCTATCCCTCGATGAAAGGCATCATGCAGTCGAAGAAGAAGCCCATCGAGACGTGGACGCTCGCGGACCTCGGCATCGAAGCCGCCAAGGTGGGCGCCGCTGGCGCGCGCGAGAAGGTGGCGAGCGCTGAGAAGATCTCAACCCAGCGCAAGGGCGAATTGTACCTGGGCAATGAAGGCGCGGCGCAGCGCGTGATCGCCTTTTTGGCCGAGCAGAAGGTGCTGTAACCATGAGTAACGACATCTGGGCGCTCGCCGAGCTCACCAATGGCCGTCTCGCCAACGTCTCGCTCCAACTGGCCAGCAAAGCCACCGAGCTGGCGCAGACGCTGGGAGGCAAGGCGGCGGCGGTCGCGCTGGGGACCAATACGCCGGCAGCGGCGCAAGAACTCGGCACATGCGGTGTGACCACGATCTACGCCTCCGAAGGGGCGGTCTACGACGAATATCTGACCCAACCCCATGTGGATGCGCTGGCCGCGCTCATTCAGCAACACCAGCCGCGCTTGATCCTGTTCGGCGTGACCAATTATGGCCGTGACATCGCCGCCCGTCTGGCGGCTCGCCTCGGCCTCGGCCTGGTGTACAACGTCAGTGAGGTGACGCTCGATGGCGGAACGATTGCCATGACGGTGCCCGCCTTTGGGGGCTCGCAGGCCGTCAGGGAGGTCTTCCAGGGCGAAGGCACCATGCTGCTCGGTGCGCGTCAGAACGCCTTCCCTACTCAGCGGATTGGCGGGAGTCCCACTGTCGAACAGGTTGCGGCGCCCGCCGCGCCGGCTGGTGGCGCCAAGCTGTCCGGGCCGTTTGGCACCGAAGGGGCGGCCGAGGCCGGGCACTTGGGCAAAGCGCCCGACGGGCACGACGTGTGGCTGCCCGCCGCCAGTCGGGCCAAGCTCGAAGAGGCGCAGATCATCGTCTCCGGCGGCCGTGGGCTGGGTGGCCCCGAAGGCTTCGCCCAGATCGAGGCGCTTGCCGAGTCGCTGGGAGCCAGTGTCGGCGCATCGCGTGCCGCGGTAGATGCCGGCTGGATTCCCTATATGCACCAGGTTGGCCAGACTGGCAAAACGGTCAAGCCGACGGTGTATATCGCGTGCGGCATCTCGGGTGCCGTGCAGCACAAGGCTGGCATGGGCACCGCTGGTCTCATCATCGCCATCAACAAAGACAAGGATGCTCCCATCTTTGGGTTCTGCGACCTGGGCATTGTCGGAGATCTGAATGTCGTCGTCCCGCAGTTGACCGCCGCCGTCAAGCAGCGCAAGGCCGGTGGCTGACCGATCGTTGTCGCGCCGCGCGGCGTTGGTTCTCACGGGTGGAGGGTGTCGCGAGGACACCCCCTGCCTCCGTGTGTTTGGTTGTCACGTGGCGCTGGCGTTGCACCGCTCGGTGCCACGTGCGGTCACCCGCCAGTCATTATAGACGCTATAGACGCTCGTCGGATGGAGGCCACTCCCCATGCTCCCACCCCCTGTCTCGCCAGCCGGAGGCGTTCTCGGTAGCGTCATCTTTGGCATCGTGCTGATCTCCGCTTGGGGCATCTTCGCCTGGCGCATCAATCAGCTGGTGCGTGCGCTGATGAGTGGCCAGAAAGAGTACCGCTTCGATCATCTGGGCGAGCGCATCCAGTACTTCGTGCTGATGGTGCTTGGTCAGCGCGGCGTGTTGCGCGACCCACTGCCTGGTATTGCGCACTTTTTACCTTCTGGGGCTTCATCATCCTGCAGCTCGACGCCCTGGAACTGTGGTCCAATGGCCTGCGCTTCTCGATCCCGTTGCTCAATAGCCATGCCTTCGCGATCCTCAACGACATCATCATCGTCCTTGTCCTGATCGCCCTCATCGAATTCACGTATCGCCGTGTCATCCTGCGCCCCAAGCAGTTGCAGAGTCAGTCCCACTCGCCAATCGACGGTCTTATCATCCTGGGCCTGATCTTCCTCGTGATCGTGACGCTCTCGCTCTATGAGATCTACGTCTATCGCGCCAGCGCGGGCGCCGTCTGGAGCCCAATTGGCGTGCTCTTCGCGGCATCCACCGCCAGCGTCCCCCTCGCCGGCGCCACCGCGCTGATGCGTGTGTTCTGGTGGGCCAACGTGTTGGTGGTGCTTGGCTTCCTGGTCTACATTCCCTACTCCAAGCATCTGCATCTGCTGGCCACCCCTTTCAATGTCTTCTTCAAGAACTTCGGACCGCGCGGGGCCCTCCAGCCGATTGAGAACCTGGAGGAGCGTGAAGACTACGGCGTCAGCAAGGTTACCCAGTTTACCTGGAAGCAATTGCTCGACGGCTACGCCTGCACGGAGTGTGGCCGCTGCAACAGCGTCTGTCCGGCGCTGGCCACCGACAAGCCCCTCTGGCCCAAAGAGATCATCCTGGGGGTGCGCGAGGAACTATTTGCCGCCGCGGGCGGTGGCATGCAGGTGGGCGCGCACGAGAGCGGCGCGGCCATCCAGCAGGAGCCGATGGTGGGCGGTGTCATCAAGGAAGTATCACTCTGGGCCTGCACCAACTGCGGCGCCTGCGTCGAAATATGCCCGGTGAGCATCGAGCACGTCCAGAAGATTGACGACATGCGCCGCTATCTGGTGATGGAGGAGAGCAACTTCCCGCAGGAGGTTGTGCCGCTCTTCAATAACCTGGAACGCAACCGGAACCCCTGGGAGATCCGCAATGATACGCGCGCTGACTGGGCCAAAGCGCTCGGCATCAAGACGCTATCGGAGGATCCCGAGGTCGATGTGCTCTACTGGGTGGGCTGCATGGGCTCCTTCGACGAGCGCAATAAGAAGGTTGCCACCGCCTTCGCCAAGGTGATGCAGGCGGCTGGCGTGCGCTTCGGCATTCTGGGACCCGAGGAGAGCTGCACTGGCGATCCCGCGCGGCGCATTGGCAACGAATACCTGTATGCCACGCTGGCGCAGCAGAACGTCGAGATCCTCAACACTTACGGCTTCAGCAGGGCGGTGGCCACAGCGAGCAACGGCGCGACAGGTGCCGGGGAGAGCGATTCCGCCGCAAGCAACGGGCACGGCGTGGGCGCCGATCCCAACCGCGCCTATGCCGTCAAGACGGTCGTCGCCACCTGTCCTCACTGCTTCAACGCCATCAAGAACGAGTACCCGCAGCTCGGCGGCAACTATGAAGTCGTCCACCATACCGCGTTCATTGACGGACTCATTACCAGCGGCCAGCTCACCCTCCCGGTCGGCTTCGACCGGCGCAAGCTCACCTACCACGACCCGTGCTTTATCGGCCGCTGGAACGACATCTACGACGAGCCACGTCGCGTGCTCAACGTCATCAACCAGGACGGCGTGACCGAGATGAAGCGCAGCCGCAATCGCTCCTTCTGCTGTGGTGGCGGCGGCGGACGCGTGTGGATGGAGGAGAAGATCGGCAAGCGTATCAATAACACCCGTGTCGAGGAGGCGCTGAGCACCGGCGCCGATGCGATGGCGGCCGCCTGCCCCTTCTGTATCACCATGTTCGAGGACGGCATCAAGGGCGTCGGCGCGCAGGACCACTTCGCCGTCGAGGATATCGCCGAGATTCTGGCCCGCGCGCTGGACGCGACTCCCACGACGGCGGGGGCTGGCTCGCCCACGCCGGAGCATTAGCGGCGCGGCTGCGCATCCTACGGTCTGAATCCACGCGACACCACATGCTCCGGCCTGCGCTCAGACCGCGGCTTCAAGCAGGCGCGTCAGAATCGCCTCGACCGTGCCCTCGACCGAAAGACTGGAGGTGTCAAGCCAGAGGCCGAGGCGCGGAGTGTTTGTGCGTAACTCGTCATCGAGCGCGGTGGGGGTCCAATCGCTGTATCCCTTTTTCTCGCGAGCCGCCTCGCGCTCGGCGACGGTCTGTGCCGAGGGACAGAGCACGACAACATATGTGGGCCATCGGGCGGCGAGGGTACTGACCACCTCCTGGAGCGCGGGGCCAAGGATTACGTCCTGGTAGACGACCGTGAATCCAGCCCGACAGTAGAGATCGGCCGCGGTGGTCGCCAATCGATAACGAAGCCGCAATTGCTCCAGCGCATCCGTGTCAGCGGACGGCGTCATTTCGATGCGTGCATTAACGATCATGCGCCGGAAGACGTCACCGCGCAGGTGGACGCCGCAGGGAAAGCGTTCAGTGAGGCGCTGCGCGACGGTGGATTTTCCGGCCGCCATGATGCCGGTAATGACGAGGACACGCGGTTCAGTTGAAGGAAATTCTCGCCGCACGTTCACACTGCCGCCTCATGCTTTGCGCGCGACAGGACCGAACAGGCCGTACCACAGGACGGCGAATGGTCCCAGCAGAATTCCGAGCACCAGCATGGCGAGGAACCAGCCCCAGCGGGCGACTGACGCGGTGCGCACCATACTGATGACCCAGGCCACGAACCATACCGCTACTCCCGCCACCAGTGCCAGTGCACTCCAGCCCCATACACCGAGAAAGTGCCACCCTCTCCCGTTGGGATCCAGAAACTCAACCAAGCCCGTTGACAACGTAACGACGCTCAGCATGAAGCACGCGATCGAGATGAGCGACAAGACCAGCACAGAACGCTTGCTACGTCGCATTTCCTTTACCGGAGGCGCCGGGGTCATGACATGGCGCACCAGAACCGGCGTTGCCATCGCAGGGGTAGATGCCCGCACCAGTTTCCCACGCAGCGTCGTTACGAGCCGGGGCAGCGCCCACCTTCGCTGGGCCGCTACTCTACGCCGGGGCGCTACTCCGCGTCGCGGCGGCACAGGGAGCTGGGACCACTGTTGCGCCCGCCCAACATGCATCCGCGCGTCGATGGCCCTGAGTTCGCGCTCCACCGTGACCATACTCTCGGGGCGCATGCGGTCATTCATTTGCACCATGCGGTTGATCAGCAGATCAAGTTCTGGCGGTACCTGCGGATTGCGCGGGCGTACTGGCACGAATTCGAACGGTCGCACCGACGGGTCAATGCCCGTGAGCAACTGATGCAGCGTGGCGCCCAGGCTGTAGACGTCCGAGCGCACCGTCGTCTGCGACTTTCCATATTGCTCGGGGGCCGCGTAGCCTGGCGATCCGAAGGAGACCGTATCATGCCTCTGTCCCGGCTTGAATAGCCGGGCGATGCCAAAGTCGATCAAATACATCTGTCCCCGCGGCGTGAGCATGACATTCGACGGCTTGAGATCGCGGAAAATGATGGGTGGCCGCTGGCGATGCAAGTAACCGAGCACTGAACAGAGTTGTTCCCCAATTTTGAGCACGTCCGAGACGGGCAGGTGCTGGCCGTTGCTCCGACGCAAGCGCTGTTCTAGCGTCTCGCCTTCGATGAACTCCATCACCAGGTACTGGCGACCAGCCTCCGTAAAGTCATTGTAGATCTTCGGTAAGCAGGGATGTTTGAGGCTGGCCAGCAGCGTCGCCTCGTGCTTGAAGGTGGCGATAGCCGCCGTCAATTCTTCGGGATCGAGACCGGACTGACTCAGTTCCTTGACGGCGACGACGCGCCCCCCTGACCGGTCATCCTGCGCGCGATACACCGCGCCCATACCACCTTTTCCGACGGGGCCCAGGATGCGGTAGCGCCCATGCAGTACGTGGCGCGGCGCGAGCAGGCCGGTCGTGTGTTCCACCGTGGGGGGGGCGACTGGGGGCGCACCAGCCAGGACTTGTCCAACGCCCTCGGCGGATAGTGGCAGCTTGCAGTGGATGCACTCGATGGCCTCAGGGGGACTAATGCCTTTGCACCTGCCACACACCCGCGCCGCGACGGCCATACGCTTCGCTCCATTCACACGTCGGTTGGATGGAGATCTCCTGATCGTCACCAGTATAGCAGAAGCGACCACTTCCAGCCAATTCTTGGGTGGTGCGCCGAATTGCGCCGCGCTCCAATCCCGGTGGCCGCCTCTCCGCTACGAAACGTCTGGCGACGCCTTGCGTTCCGCTGTGCCGTGGCACTATGATGCGGTATGCGCGAGCGCGCCTCGATGGGGAGGGCGCGCTCGTCCCGCGTGGAAGTGGCCGGACCGCGGTGAGCAGCGGAGTCGCTCGTTCGGGGCTCACGCTGCGTGGACAGCCCTCAGTGACGCGACGGCAGTAGCGCGACGGCAGCGGAGCGCGCGATAAGGAGCAGTGGACCGATGTCCGCACCGGAAAACCCAGACGTGCGCCTCACGGCGCTAGTGCGGGGCACTGTGCAGGGCGTAGGGTATCGCTACTTCGCGTTGAGCCAGGCGCGGGCGCTGGGCCTGCGTGGTTACGCGCGCAACCGGCGTGATGGCGCGGTGGAAGTGGTCGCCGAAGGAGCGCGCCAACGGCTCGAAAAACTTCTGGTGGCGCTGCGTCGTGGCCCCTCCGCCGCCAAGGTCACGGCTGTTGTCGCCAGCTGGTCGCCCGCCGAGCCGTCCAGCTTTTCCGCCTTCACGATCCGCCGTTGAGCCGAAAGGAACCCTGCCATGAGTATCGACCACCGCATCGTGGACAACACCGCGCTGCTAGCTCGCCTCGCGCTCACCGAAGATGAGCGCCAGCGACTGCGGGACCAATTGTCAGCAATCCTCGAACATATCGCGGTGCTGCGCGAAGCGGATACCAGCCAGGTACCCGCCTCGGCGCATGTGCTGCCCCTGCGCAATGTGATGACCGACGATCGCTCCCGGCCTTCGCTGACGCCTGAGGCGTTGCTCGCCAACGCGCCGCATCGTGAGGATGGCTATCTGCGCGTGCGTGCTGTCTTCGAAGAATCGTGAGGCGGCGAGGCTCCCACCGCCGCTCCCAAGGTATCCATCGGATGTCCGGCCCTCGGCGGCCCGACTTCCACGCGAGATTGGAAGACATGGCATGAATGATCAACTCTGGCACCTCTCCATCGCGGAGGCCGCCGACCTGCTCGCGCGCGGGGCGCTCTCCGCCGTTGATCTCACCCGCGCCCACCTGGACCGCATCACCCAGGTGGATGACCAGGTGCGCGCGTTCGTCACGGTGACGCGCGACCGCGCCCTGGAAGCGGCCGCGGACATCGATCGGCGGCGCTCGGCTGGTGCGACGCTTGGACCACTCGCGGGCATCCCGCTGGCCATCAAAGATGTCATCTGCACGCGCGGAGTGACGACGACGTGCTCCTCCAGGATACTGGAGCACTTCGTGCCGCCCTACGATGCCACCGTGATGACACGCCTGTACGCCGCCAATGCCATCATGCTGGGCAAGACCAACATGGATGAGTTCGCGATGGGCAGTTCGACAGAAAACTCGGCCTTCTTCGCCACGCACAATCCGTGGGACCTCGCGCGCGTGCCCGGCGGCAGCAGCGGCGGTTCGGCGGCGGCGGTGGCTTCTGGCGAGGCGATGGGGGGCCTGGGCTCCGACACTGGCGGTTCGATCCGTCAACCCGGCGCCCTGACCAACACCGTCGCGCTCAAGCCGACCTATGGGCGTGTGTCGCGCTACGGGTTGATCGCATTCGCGTCGTCGCTTGATCAGATCGGGCCCTTCGCGCGGAGCGCGCGCGATTGCGCGCTGCTACTGTCGGCGATCGCGGGCTACGATCCCCTCGACTCGACCAGCGCGGATGAGCCAGTGCCTGACTACCTGGCGGCGCTGACCGGCGACATCAAGGGGCTGCGCGTGGGCGTGCCGGTGGAGTACAGTGGTGCGGGTGTCGAGCCAGGGGTGCAGCGCCGCATCGACGAGACCATCGCGGTGCTCAAGAATTTAGGCGCCGAAGTTGGTACCTGCTCACTGCCGCACACGCGCTTTGGGGTCGCGGCCTACTATATCATCGCGCCGGCCGAGGCCAGCGCGAATCTCGCGCGCTATGATGGTGTCAAGTACGGGCTGTCCATGCCCGATGGTGACGATCCCGTGGCCGCGACACGGGCCGCCGGCTTTGGCAGTGAGGTCAAGCGCCGCATCATGCTGGGCACCTACGCGCTCTCGTCAGGCTACTACGATGCCTACTACCTGCAGGCCGAGCGCGTGCGTACGCTGATCAAGGCGGACTTCGATCGCGCCTTTGCGTCCTTTGATGTGCTGCTGAGTCCGACCTCACCGACCGTCGCGTTTGAGTTGGGCGCCAAGACCTCCGACCCCTATGCGATGTATCTGAATGATGTGTTCACCATCCCGGCCAATCTGGCGGGCATTTGTGGCATCTCGATTCCCGCTGGGTTTAGCGACGGATTGCCGGTTGGCGCGCAATTGCTCGGACCGCGCTTCGCCGAGCCGAGCATCCTGCGTGTCGCGGATGCGCTGGAGCGCGTCACCGACTACCATCTGCGCTGGCCCGCTTTGACTTCGAGCCTGCCAGCTCACCCCTCCAAACCGCTCCGCCGGGAGGTGGGACCAAAGCGCGGGGGCGGGGCCGGAGCTGGTGAGCGCAAGAAGTCAGCAAGAACCAAGGGTCCCGCTCGCCGCACTGGGCAGGCCAAGTCGCTGTAGCGACGTATGGATAGGCGCCCACGCGGTGCCGTCGGGCGCGCTCGCGACGCGCACGCGCAACGCGCGGGTATGGCGATCCGTAGAAGAGGACATGAGTATCATCGAGCGCGACAGCGCCGCCACCACCTCTCTGCAATTGATGGCCATCGAAGGTCAGGATGTGCCACGTGGCATGGCCTTTCTCAGCACGGCGACCTTTGTGGCGCTCGGCAGCGTGCCGGGTGATGTCGTGCGCATTCAGGGCACCCGCCCGGGCAGCCGGGCGACCGTTGCCCGCGTCGAGCCGCGTCCAGCGGCCGGCCCCTCGATCGATGCGGCGCGACGCGGCGCGCTGGCGGCGGATCCAGACCAGTCGATCCAGATGGATGGCCTCGTGCGCCAGAACACCGGCGCTTCACTGGGCGATCTTGTGACGATCTCACGCGTGGTGGCGGCCCCGGCGGTCAGTGTGGCACTGGTGCCGACGTCCGGCACTGTGGCACTCAATGACGACGAGCTACGTCATGTAGCCCGCTCGCTCAATGGGCTGGCGGTGGTGGCCGGCGATCTCGTGCGCGTGCCGGGTATGGGAGTCTCGGCGCGCGAGTTTCAGGTGCTGGCGACCAATCCTTCAACCGCCGTCCTGCTGGAACCGGGCACCAGTCTGCGTATCCAGCCGCCGGGCGGTGGCGCCGCGCCACGTTCCAGTCACATCACCTATGAGGATATCGGCGGACTCGAACGCGAGCTGCAATTCGTGCGCGAGCTGATCGAGCTGCCGCTGCGCCATCCCGAGGTCTTCGACCGCCTGGGCATCGAGCCTCCCAAGGGGGTATTGCTCTATGGTCCACCAGGCACCGGTAAGACGCTGATTGCCCGCGCGGTTGCCGCCGAGAGTAGCGCGCGCTTCTTCAGCATCAGCGGGCCGGAAATCATCGACAAGTTTTACGGCGAGAGCGAGGCGCACCTGCGCCGCATTTTCACGGATGCGCAGAAGAATGCGCCCAGCATCGTCTTCATCGACGAGATTGATGCGATCGCGCCCAAGCGCTCTGAGGTGTACGGGGAAGTCGAAAAGCGCGTCGTCGGCCAGTTGCTCACATTGCTCGATGGTATGCGCACCCGTGGCCAAGTCATCGTTGTCGGCGCCACCAACCGCCCTGACGCGCTCGATCCCGCGCTGCGCCGCCCGGGTCGCTTTGACCGTGAGTTAGGCCTGCGCGCACCTGACCCCAAGGGACGCCTTTCGATTCTGCGCATCCACAGCCGCGACATGCCACTGGCCGACGACGTGGATCTGGCGGAATTGGCGCGTATCACACCGGGATTCGTGGGCGCCGACCTTTCCGCGCTTTGCCGCGAGTCGGCGATGTCGGCACT
>DASYGC010000845.1:0-4741 GCA_036000225.1 Ktedonobacterales bacterium
GCGTGGCTTTGGTGGTCGCGCCACCCGGCAGATTGCAGGCGCCGAGCAGCAGCGCTAGACCGAGCGTGGCCATCGTGACCAGCCCGCGTCGCCACACCTTCATTCCATACCCACGCATAAATGCATCTCCGTATTCGGCCTCATCCAATGTGCCAGCACGTCACATCGGGCCTACAACTAAACGCCCCGATAGCGTGCCGCCACGCGCATACTATACTGGCAGCGCCCGGATATTGCCAGTGCTGTTGGGCGGCCGCGTACCGCATGCCACAGCGAGGATGTTTCCCTGCTCAGCGTAGTCGCGGCGAAAGTCGGGCAGTAGCTCACTCGTCGGCATCAGGCGGCCATTCCAACTTGGCTAACTCCGCGATTTCCTCGTCATCGGCTCCCAACGCACGCAACAAATCGTCGTCCGTGTAGAAGATTGGTCCATGTGTACTCGCCAGAGCATTTACCAAACGCTCGACCAACTGCTGGGGCGTCTCGTGGCTGCGCGCGGCTGCGCGCGGCTACCTGTTGCAATGTGGCGTATTGTTCGTCAGTCAATTCGAGAATATGGCTCATGTGATGCCCTCCGGGGGGAGTAGAATCCTCTACGCTCGCCAATCAGTGTACCATCGTCAGTATGTTGCCGTGAATTCGAAGATGAAGTTCTGATAGGTCTGCGAGCCCGGCGCCAGCACGCGTATGGTGACGCGCCAGTGCCCCGCCATCGTCAGGTCGCTCTGCAAGCTGTAGGCGCCCGGTGCGCCGGTGGGCTTGAACTGCGCCGTCTGCACGCCCATGTCCATATCCAGCATCTGGGAAATGAATTCGACCCCCGCGCCGTTCACCGGCTTGCCACTGGAGTCGCGCACGGTGAGGGTGAACGTGTTGGTGCCAAAGGCATCGGGGTCCACTTTCAGCGTGACACTCAGCCCATTCGCCACCTGCGCCGGACTCACGTACGGCACATGGACGGCGCCGCTGGCCGTTGGTGGCGCGGGCGCCAGCGTGCCGGCGAATGCCGCCAGCAAGGCCACGCACACCAGGATCGCCGCGCCCACCGCGGCCTCGCGTTGGAGCCAGTCTTCGAGCGCGCTGGAGAGTTTCCAGGCCGTCGGGCTGATGGCGTCGTGGGCGTCGTTGCCGTCGCCTGGCGCGTCGCTGACCGCGCGCGCATCATCCCCCTCGTCCCGCGCGCCGCGCGATCCATCGGCGTCCTGGCTGCCCGTCGCGGTGGCCAGCGCGATGGCCGGCTCGGTCCGCGTCTCCGCCACGGCCAGGCTCTGTTCCAGGCGCGGGCGCAGCCGGAAGGCATGGTAGGCACTGATCGCGGCCATTACCAGAAACAGCTCGATTTTGATGGCCAGCGTCTGGCCGTAGGCGGTGGTCAAGAACTGCAGCCAGGAGGTCAGATGGATGGTGGCATTAAGCGAACCCGTCAGCGAGAGCACCAGCACCGTCGCCAGAGCCAGCGCGCTGAAGTGTGGCAGACCACGCGCCAGCACCTGCGCACGATCGCGAGCGGCGAGCTGGCGCAGGGCAGGCACCAGCACGACGGCAATGTAGAACAGCCCGCCCGCCCAGGCGGCGTTACCGAGCAGGTGCAGCAGATCCACCGACAGCGCGTAGGGCAGCTCAGGAGCCGGCACCGCCGCGGCATGACCCGACAGCGCGAAGGCCAGCAGCAATGCGGCCCCCAGCACCAGCGCGGCCCGGCCCCAGTTCGTGCGTCGCTGCCAGCCGCGCGCCATGGCGCCTGGCAGAGCGCGCAGCGCGGCGAGGCTCCAGCGGACCCACTGGGCCGGCGTGCGTGGCTCGCCGACGGCGGTGATGCGCCAGGCCGGCCCATCGTCGGGGCGCCAGGCAACCGCGAACGGGGCGCCGCGCAGCTCCAGCACCGCCATCACCAGCGCGATGCCCGCGACGATCTGGCGCATCCACCAGAAGGTGCCGAAGTGCGAGCCGAAGAGAATCGCCCCCAGTAGAGCCGGTGAGAACAGGCCCGACCAGTCGCCAGCGAGCTCGGCGCTGAACGCCAGCACGATCACCAGATCGGCCACCAGCAGCGCTCCCAGCGCCCACGGCGCCAGGCGTCTGAAGCGCGCCGCCGCCAGCCGCCCCGCCGCCGCCAACTGGTCATCTCCCCGGCCACCTGGCGGCAGGATCCAGGTCTCCCAGATGACCCCTCCCACCCAGAACGTCATGAAGAGCAGCGCCAGCCAGGTGCCTACCGTTTGCAGCCAGGTCGGGCCGTCGAGCACGTTGCTGGCGCCGGTGCCCGCGCCTCCGGCGACGTTCCCCGTCGGCAGCACGGCGGGTATCGGCGGCGCCGTGCCGTCGGCCTGCGCGATCTGGAAGTAGAACGATCCACCGGTAATGTGCCCATCTTCGGCGGACTGCGTACGCCAGACCACGACATAGGTGCCGGAACGCAGCAGCGGGAGGCTCAGATCCATCTCGCGCGCGTCGCCGCTGTTCACATGGCTGTCGTGGTTATCCACCCGCCGGTTGGTCGTATCAACCACCAGCGCGCGTGAGGTCAACGGCGAGATGTCTTCGCTGAACCACAACCGCACTGCAGACGGCGGCGCGGGCAACAGCGCGCGGGCAGGTGGATCGGAGCGCAGCAGAAACGCGTGCGCCGAGGCGATGGGGATCAGCCCGCTGAGCGGCCCCAGCGGCACGAGCGCCGCCAGGCTCAGCAACAGGCCCAGACAGATGGCCATGCCGAGGGCGGCCAGCCGCCGCACCGCGCTGGCTGGCGCACGCCGGTGCGGCGCGGCGGCTGGTGGCTGGCGCCGGTGCGGCCCTGGCCGCGCGGTCACGCCGCGCGTTGCGCCGTGTCGCGGAATCTCGTGCATGGCTCAGGTCCCATCGTCATGGCCGCGGATGCGCAATGCCCTCTGACATGATAAACGATGCTGGTAACAAATGCTCGCCCCCTCGTGCATGGATTTCCAGGCCGCTAGGCGCGGCGGCGGGTGGCGTAGAACGTGCCAACGCCGCCAATCGCCAGGCCGGCTAGCCCTACCAACACCGTCAGCCACACCGGTATGCCGGTCGAGCCACCGCTGCCTCCGCCCGAGTTGGTGGTGGGCGTCGGCGTGGTATCCCCCGTGGCCTTGGAATTGACGGTAAAATTGAAGCCGCCGATATCGGGATCGCCATCGTCACCCGAGACCGTGTGCCATTCCACGAAGTAGATGCCGTCGCCATCGCCGGCCATGGGCACGGTCATCGTCTTGATGTCGGCATGCGCGACCTGCGCCTGCGCTGTGCTCACCGGTTTGTGATTGGCATCGTAGACGATGATGTCGCTGCCATGCGGGTTGACGCTCTCCGCGAAGTGCACCGTCACCAGCGTCGGCGCCGCTTTGAGCACCGCGCCCGCCGCGGGATCGGAACTCACATAATAGGCGTGCGCCGCCGCGAGCCCCGGCAGCAGGAGGGCGCCGGACAACAGGGCGACGAGGGCCAGCGCACCCGCCCATCCCATGCGCCAGGCGATGCGAGTGCTTGCAGTGGCAGACCCGCGGGCGAGTGTGATACTGCCAGGCTGGTTATTGCGCGCGCGCCAGTGCATCGTGTAGCTCCCTTCAACCGGCCATTCAATGGCCGCGCAATCCAAGACAGGGCGTTCGGGGCGGTATATCGCTGCCGTAACCGCTGGGAGCATACCAGATGAGCGGACGCACGCACATCAGGTGCATTCCCGATTTCGCTCCACAGATGGTACCGAGTGTCTTCACGGTAAAGCGCGTGGTACAGTTGAGGCAGATCGCGGGTTCTCATGGCCGATGTGGAGGCACCCCTTGACGCAGCTCAAGTCACCGCGTGTCGTCACCTGGCTGCTCACCGGAGGCGCGGCCGTCCTGGTGATCGGGAGCCTTCTGCTGTTTCGCCAGCTGGCCACCGCCGCGGTTGGCAGCCACCGCGCGCCGGCATCGGTCGCCAGCACAGCGGCGGCGAACCAGTCCGCGAACCAGGGCATTGACATGGGGAGCGTGCCGGCGCCGGCCTTTACCCTGAAGGACCAGACCGGCGCCACCGTCTCGCTCGCCCAGTTTCATGGCCGCCCGGTCGTGCTCACCTTCTTCGATTCTGTCTGTCCTCACGCGGATTGCTCGCTCATGGCCGAATATCTGAACTGGACCGCGCGGGACCTCGGCGCACAGAGCGGTGCTATCGGCTGGGTGGCCCTCAGTGTGAATCCCTGGCACGATACCCCCGCGTCGGCCAGCGCGTTTCTGGCGGTACACCAGGTTGCGGTGCCGCTGCGCTACCTGCTGGGCACTCCCGCGCAACTCGCGCCCGTCTGGGATGCCTATCACATGCAAGCGATAGAGCAGTCGAACGGGATTGTGCTGCACAGCACCGGGGTCTATGTGGTGGATGCGCAGGGCCGCGAGCGCATGTTCTTCTTTGAGGGCTTTGATCCGAAGCAGCTCAGCGCGTATCTGCAGCGGCTGCTGGCGGGGACGAGCTTGCCTTCTGGCTCTGCCACGCCCGCGCCGTCGAACAACGCGATCACGTTCTCGCAGGTCGCCAACGGCAATACCATCGCGCTGACGGTGATTCCGGCGCCGTTCGGCAACTATGACTACACGGTGGTGGCACAAGATGCGCAGGGGACACCGATCCCCGGCGCGCGGGTGTCGTTGGATCTCACCATGCCCGCGATGGCGATGGCGCCGCTGCGCATCAACCTGACGCCGGTCAGCCCGCCAATCCCCGGCGCCTACGGCGCGCGGGGGGT
>DASYGC010000846.1:0-8245 GCA_036000225.1 Ktedonobacterales bacterium
CTCAGGAATTTGAAGAGCAGTGCCAGTTCCCCCAGCTTGAAATCCATCTCGACGGTGGTGAGCATGCGCTGAATCCCCTTCAGCACCTCCAGTTTCCGTGGCGAGATCAGCGCGCCCTCCACCAGCACAGCGCCCAGCGCCCGCTCTTCCGGGCGGGTGAGCCCTCCACTCACGACAGGCAGCTGCGTGGACGGCGCCGCGGTTGGCGCCGCGGCGGGCACCGGCGCCGTGGATCGCTCGAACGGGGCGTTCGCTGTGAGATCGCCGGAGCTCGATGTCTCGTCGTGGGGGGTCCACGTATCATAGGTGGGGAAGTCGCGGTCGGCCGGCACGATCACGGGTTGGGTCGGCCACTCGGGGGCCGCCCGTCCACTCATCGCTCCCGCGGTGCGCTCGCTTGCCGCTTGATCGGGCGGTGACGTGGGCCGCGCGAATAGATCATCGCCGTCGGGTGGTATCCACGCATCAGCGACTGCCGCGGGGGCATCGTCGTGTCGCGCCGCTGCGCTGTGGCTGGCCAGCGCTCCGCTCGTGTGCCCGTTGTTCGCGGCGGCACCAGGATCTGGCGCGCCCCGCATCACGGGAGCGAAGGGCATTCCTGGCGCGTCGTGCGTGCCGTTGAAGGGTTCCAGGCGGGTTGCCGCCAGCCCACCAGTCGCAGGGGATTTGTGCGGACCGCGCCCGGGATCAAACGCGGTGGAAGGTGTGTGCCGCGCCGGAGCCTGAGTCTCATTGGCGAGCGAAGCAAATGGATTGCTCGCATCCGGTTGCGCGAAGGGTGACGCACCCGCGGGAACCGCAAATGGATTCTCAGGCGCCGGGTGCGCGAATGGGCTCGGGGGCGATCCGGGTGCCAGCGGTAAGTCTATGGAGCCGCGCGCATCGAGGGGCGTTCCGAAGCCCCGCGCAACCGGCACGCCCAGCACCGGCCCAAAGGGACCAAGTGGCGCCAGACCCGCCAAACCACCCATGCCGGCGACCACTGTGCCAACTGAGTCCGCTGGCGTACTTCCCCCAAGCGGCACCCGCTGACGGATAGCTTCCAGCAGCACTGGTAAGTCGCGCGCTCCGGCGATCTCGACATCCGCCAGCGCCATCGGTGAGACTTCCAGTTCTGAGTCCAGCGGGCCGCCGGGCGCCACCTGCCGAAACGTCAACACCTGCGTCGCGTGTCCGCGACGATGCGCATCGAGCGCGACCCAGAATTCGCGACGGCTCGCCGTGGCGTTGCCCAGATCGACCAGGATCAGCGCAACGACGTGCTTTTGCAACGTATCGAAGAGCTCGACGGGGGTACGGGCCGATCGCACATCATAGGTTGCCATACGCAACTGGGTCAGCAGCGGCACCGCAATAGCGTCATCGCGTTCGAACACGACGACCAGCGGTGTCTCCTGGAGCGGCGCGGCGCCCAGTGGCCTAAAGGAAGAACCCGACGCTTGATGATTCATTTGCTGGCGATCTATGTGAGCGGCCACTTGCCAAATGGGCATCGCACGCGAGTGCTTCGCTGCCACAGGCGCATGCCCCGAATACCGGCCGGCATTGGCCGTTCCGAGCATAGCACAGCCATCAGGCCATCGCAAGCGTTGGACTCGTTCTGGCGACTCAGCTGGTGGATGCAGTTCGCGGCCAGCGCCCGCCGACTTGAACCCTGCTAGCTCGCACGCCGATGATGGCGCGTCGAAGTCTGACCCGGTCGCTTGTCGTTGTCGCCAGGTTGGTCCGCGTCCTTGAGCCGATGGCCGCGTGTTCGCGTTGTGGTCGACACGGCGATACCCGGTGCTAACACGTCCGTCCCTCCCTGATTCTGGCGCGCACGCCGTTGCCTCGAATCGGGAGCGAGATCTGTGTCGAGTGGAAGTTGAGCCTGTACCACACGGAGCGCGCCGCTGGATGGGGCAACAATGACTGGCGCGGACCCACGCACCGCCTGCCGTCGCGAGCGGCGTGCCTGGGCATGCGCCACTTCTGCCACGGGCGGTGCTAGCGCTGGCACCGACACCGCTGTTGTAACCGTGAGTGCCCTGCCACCCGTCTGCTTGCGCGCGGAAGCGCGCACGGGTTTGGCGCTGGGCGTGGGTGCTGGGTTAGCACGCGGCGCGGGCGTCGGGGCGGACGGTGCGGGTTTGCGGCGCGGCGCGGGCGCCGTGACGGTGGCGGCCACGCGATGCGATCTGGGCGTGGCGTTTGGTGTGGAGCCCGAGACGGCAGCCGGGGTAGAGGGAGGTATTGACTGCGGTGCGGCGGTCCGCTTGCGCTGCTTGCTGGATCGTATCCGCGCCGTTGCGCCGCCGCTAACCACACCGGCAGGTTCTTGGCCTTCGGCGAGTGCCGCTGCCCAGGAAGGCTCGGTGGCGACGAGCTCATCTTCGCTGCCTACCAGGAAGTAGTTCGGCCGCACGCTGGCGTCAGCCACCAGCCGCAGTGCCGGAAGTCCCGCTGCTTTCTGGGTCGCCAGCGCCGCTGCCTGCGCCGGATTCAACTGGCACAGGTCCGGCGCCCGTCCCAGTCGTTCGCGATACCGCACGACGGCCTGTTCGACCTTCTGTGCCAGAGGACGCTTGGGATCGTCGTCAAACCACAACACGCCAAGCTGAATCATCGCGATACCCCGCCTTCTACGGTCTGCCGGCGCAAATCATGTGATAGAACATATGTTCAGTATCGAGTATACCGCACCCGCCGCCACGCGTCAATGGGGATGCGCGGTAGATGATTCTAAATCTCTGCAGTCTGCGCAGGCAGACTTCGTGGCGGAACGCCCTTAGGCGCGGTTTCAACCGCTGGCAATCCGCGACGTGACAGGGTTTAGCATGAGGAAGTCGTGGGCGTGTCGCATCGCGAACAGAGGCCCGGTCGCGCATGCGCGACCGGGCCTCTGAACTGGTAGCCAAACCCTCGGCGGCGGTTTCGTGCTAGCCGCGATAGCCCATCTGCATCTGGCCACCCGCTGGCAGTCCGCGCGGCCCAACGTACTGTGAGCTGCCGAACGCCAGAATCGGAAAGAAGATCAGACTCAGCAAGATGAGCCCGGCCGCAAAGCCGCCACCATGCCCGAATGACCTGGAGAGATCGATCATCACGAGAATGAGGATGACGATGTTCACAAAGGGGATCAACAGCAGAATAAACCACCAGATTGGCCGCCCAGCGACCTGTAGCAAGACGATGGTGTTGTAGATCGGAATGATCGCTGCCCACCCTGGCTTGCCAGCCTTGGTGAAGATGACCCACAACGACGCGATTTCCAGCACGATGACTGCGATGTAGATGATCGTGAAAACGATCCCGGCGACACCCAGACCAGCACCACTGGTGCTGTCCAGCGGAAGAGCATGCCCAAGCAGGGATGCGAGTGCCATGGTTGCCTTCTCCTGATACTACTGACGATTGCGGGACATCTCCGTGGAGATGCCAATTCCCGTGAGATGGCACACCCATCTCACGACCCCAAAGATGATACGCTGGGCTGGTACCCGCTGACGGCGCACGCTGCTGGCCGGTCCGGCCACGAGCATCTCAAGTGAGATGCCGAATCCATTCCGCGTGCGCGTTTCAAGCGACCGCTTCACGTGCGCCCATTCTAGCATACCGTGGCGAGCCGCACAATGCTTAAAAAACTGGCACGATCACCGCCCGCGGCCTACTGTGCCGTTTGGCCCTCACACGCCGAGGCGATCACGGGCCGCGCCAGCGCATGGCGCCGGTAGGTCTGAACTACCGCGCGGGCAAAGGGGGCCAGCCGTTTTTCTTCGAGCTTGGTCACGATGAAGGCGGTCTCGAGCTCGGCTTCCATGTCTGGCTCGGCAATCGTGCTCTCCGCCTCATCCAGGGAGTGGAAGGCGCCCCAGAGGTGGTCGCCGGCCCAGAGCACAAAACGACCCTCCCAGTTGCCGGAAGGGTCGTTGCGGAGCGCTTCAAGGGCCAGTTCGCCACGCAGCCAGGGCGAACGGGCTCCTGTGCGTGCGGCGGCGGTCGAAAATCCGTAGTGGAGCAGTTGGGCTTCGCGAGCCGTGGATGAGAGGGGCAGGGGGGCTGGAGCGGGCGTCGCGGTACGGCGATAGGAGTCGGCCACCAGGCGTCGGTAACCGGGGCGGTAGCTGGGCAGTTTATCGAGGAGCACGACCAGCGCATGATGGCGATCCACCGGCAGGCTCTGCATCGCCATCAGCGCCTCGCGGTACGAACGCCATGGCCCCATCGTGTCGCCGGCGGCGATCAGGAGAAATTGCCCTGGTCTCTGCTCGCTCCAGGCGGCAAAGTCGGACTCCATGGCCCAATAATTGCGCACGTATTCCGGCGTTACATCAATGTCGAATGGCCGCACGCTCTGCTCCATCCTTCCAGTTGGCGGTTACGCCACCTTCACCGTACGACATCGTACAGTGTGACCTCCGCACCGCGCGGTGACAATGGGCGCATCTATACTACGTCTATTGTATGCTACTTTGGCCCAGGTAGCCAGCACGACTATTGCGGTGCGTGCTTCCCTCAGTATACCAGCGAAGGGAAGCCTCTCATTTCTGGCATTCTGGCACGCTTGCCGCAGACTTGCCGTGGGCTTGCCGCTATGCTGGCATACCCGGCGGGTGCGGCGCCTGGAACGCGAAGAATGCGGTTGACCGGCTAGGTTCCTGATTGATGGAGGCCTCGACGGTAAACGCGCCGGGCTTGGAGAGGACCGCCGCGACCGTGATCGCAAGCACATTATGCTGTGCGCCGCCCTGTGGCAACTGCGGTGGGCGTCCGGCGCGCATGCCACCATCCATGGTGAACAGCCGCGTGCCGTCTTCATCCACCAGGTGCACCTGGAGCTTGTGGTCCTGATTGGTCGCGTTCCAGGGAATCAGGATGCCCAGGGCAATGCTGAAGGTGACCGGCTTGGCAAAGTCGATCACGCCGATCTGATCCCAGGCGCCGCCCATCAAATAGAGCTTGCCATTGACCGATTCAGCGCGATCCGCCAGGATCAGAAAATCAACTTCTGGTTGATCAAACATCGTCAGACATGCGCCTGGCCCAGCGCATCGGATTCCAGTGGTAGGATCACGATCTCTGGCCGGTCCACGAACCGCACCCCCGCCACATTGTTATGCGAGGGAGCCGAAAGCGGTACGTAGGGTGCGATGACCTGCTCCGCGTACGGCCTCTCCGGCATTACATGGGCGCTGGGACGGGCCATATCCTGTTCCCGATCGGGTAGGCGACCGTCAGTCGCCTGGATGCCCATACGTGCCATGACCAGCATGTTGCGGCGTGCCAGCGCCGGATGGGCCATCTCTTGATAGAGTGGTGTTCCGAGTTCCAGCAATTGCCGGTCAATCTGCGCTGGTGTATGCCCATGATGCACACAGGCCTGGCGCACCTGGCGGATGAGGTCCTCCCGCGACAGTCCCGTCAAGGTATCAATCGCCTGTAGGCGGTTCGCCAGACGGTTGAGCAATACCTGCCGCCCGCGTCGCAAGGTCCGGGCGAACCCATCGCGTTCTTGCGCGGAAGCGGCATCGGACACGAGTTCCAGCGTCCGGGTCAGGTCCGCCAGCGAGCTGCCGTCCAGCTTGCGCTCCAGCAGCGCCATCACGTCGGCGCTGTCGCCATCTTGCCATTGGCGCATCAGCCGCAGACACTCCTCGCCCTCATAGCGGTCGCCTGCTCGCGGGATGCCGAGCAGCCGGTCTTTGAGCGCGCAGACCAGCAGCGCATGCAAGTAATAGACGATATGGCGCACGGGCATGCCGCTGAATCGCCGTTGTCCCTGTATCTCCTGAGCGAACTGAAAGCCCGCTTCGAACGAAGGCTCCAACCGGGCAAAGGTATGCAACTTCTGCGCTACCAGCGCGGAGACGGTGTCGTTCTGTAGCATGGTCGGTTCTCCTGATCCACTGGCGCACCGGGCCTCATGCGCCATTTATAGCAGAACTCGCGCCAGTACCGTGGATCAGCTTGCATATCACGCGGATGTGCCCGACAACCATTGCCGTATCCGCCTCAGTATCCGCGCAATCATCCACCGGGAAACACCGCTGCCAGAGCGCTCGGTGCGTATTGCTCGACCATCTCGCGCGTCAGCGCGTTCGCTCGCGCGATGGCGCTATAAAATTCCGCGCTACGCCGGGCGATGCGGCGCTGCGTGGTGTGATCCATCCCAATCAGCCCGAAACACTGCGTCCAGCCCTGGGTCCACTCGAAGTTGTCCACCAGTGTCCAGTGGTAGTAGCCGCGCAAATCGATTCCCGCCATGTGCGCCTCGTGCGACGACGCGGTCGCGCGCGCGATCACCCACGGACGCAGCCCATCGGCAGCGTCCGCCACGCCGCTCTCGGTCACATACACCGGCTTACCCAATCCCGCCGCGCGCAGGGCCATGCGCGCGATCCCCTGCGGATAAATCTCTCCGATGGGCGAGTTGATACCGGGATCACCGATGGGCGCATCAGGTGCCACCGAACGCGTGCCAAACAACTCGGCGGGATTACTCAGGTCGAATTTCACGATATGGCGACTATAGACGTTGATGCCCACGAAGTCGCAGGTGCCCCGCACATCGCTCAGATCATCCACAAACAGGCTCACCGGCAACCCGCAGCGTCCGACCCGCACGGCGTCGGTAAAGAAGTCGTTGAAGACCATGTCCTGGATGTGCGCCACGATACGGTCAAGCCGGGAATGTTTGCGTGCCGGATCGAGCACATCGTAGTGCTGCGCCCAGCCGACCCGTGCCGCCGGCTGTACCGCGTGCAAGGCGCGGTACGCGGCGGCGTGCGCGTGCGCCATGCCTGCCTGGGCCCGCGCCGTGGCACTGAGGTCGTGGGTGCGGCCGGGGGGATAGTCGCCCAGTTCATAGCCAAAGATCGAATAGACATTCGGCTCGTTGACTGTGCACCAGAGATCGCACAAATCGCCCAGCTCCTCGGCGATGTGGGCGGCAAAGCGGGCGAAGAGGCGTGCGGCTTCGCGCGAGAGAAAGGCGCCGCGCCGTTCGAACCAGATGGGGTTGGTAAAATGGTGTAGTGTCACCATCGGCTCGATCCCGCGCTCCAGCAACCCGCGCAGCATCTGACGATAGCGCGCGATTGGGGCGGGATCCCAGATCCCCTCGGTTGGCTCGATGCGGCTCCATTCCACCGAGAGGCGCAGCGCATTCAGGCCCATGGCCTGTGCGCGATCAAAGTCGCGTTCGGCGTGCGCCCACCAATCACAGGCGAGCCCGCAGCCATCTCCTGCCCGAATGTGCCCCGCGAGTTCCCACTCGTACCACTGACTATTGGTGTTACCGCCCTCATTCTGATAGGCCGCCGTTGCCACTCCCCACCGGAAGCCCGCTGGAAAACTCAGCCGGTCCACCATGATCGGCGGCGATCCACCCGGTCCCTGTGCCATCGCGCCCGATCTCCTCGCCCTCGTCTACTATCTTCGCGCACTCGCCCGGTGCACCCGCACGCCTTGTCTGTCATAATAGCTCTGCCATCATAGCATAGTTGTATCTGCGAGTGGCGGCGACTGACCGATGCCTACGCCCCATGCTTCGCCGGGTGCGCACGGCGATTGCCAGGCACGCCGGTGCCAGACGCCTGGCGCGCGAGCAGATGGCCGTCCCCATGAGACGACCCCGGAGCGCCTGGCAGGCGCTCCGGGGTCAGTATGCGATCGGGATGAGTTCGTGCGGTCACCAAGGCATGGCGCCCGTGGCATTGACCTTCACCTCGCGCTAGGCAGAGCGGTCGCTCGCGTGGCATCCGCTCTCGCCACGCTGGCGGCGGCAACGCCTGGCGCATCAGCCAGTTCGTGCGACTCCATGCGTCGCTGCCCGCGCTGCCGCGCATCGGTCAGTTCCACGGTGTCCACCATCCGCTCCGCGCGGCGCCATTCCGCCGACCGGCGTCGTGCCTTCACCACACCGGCGCCCGCCTGTGCCAGCACCTCCACCAGTTGCGTGTGCTGTCGGTGCGCCGCCGTCATGCCCTCACTCACCAGCGTACACAATGGCTGGCGCATCATCACCAGATACCCCCGCGCCACGGGATACGCGGCGGTCACGAACCCCCGCCCTTGGAGCCGCTGGTCCACGGTCGCCACCAGATAGTCCACTCCATCGGCGCTCATCACCCGGTGCCGCGCCAACTCGTCGCGGTACACCACGCATGCCCGCACACTGCCCGCCCGCGGCTGTGCTTCCACCGGCCCGCCGGTGGTGTCCCTGGAGTCTTGCTCGCGTTGTATCATGTCTTGCACCTCCTCTCTC
>DASYGC010000847.1:0-3617 GCA_036000225.1 Ktedonobacterales bacterium
TGGGTCGAACGAGGAGGGGTGAGGGCATAGCGGGTGGTTGGAACTGGCACAAGCACGCCCGGTTGCTGGCACTGGCGCTGCTCGGCGGGTTGGGACTGAGCGCGTTGGCGCTGCTGCCAATGCGCGGCTGGAACACGCTGCCTACGGCGCGCGCCTGCGGCTTCGTCACGGCACAGGTGATGCTGGCCAACGGCGATCCCTCGCTGGTGCACCCCGTGCCGGTGGGCGTCAATGTTCCGGCCAATCAGCCGCTGGGCATTTTCGCGCTGCCCTATGAGACGGGCCAGGCCATCAAGTTCACCGAGGATCTCTCGCGCGTGATCAACGCGCCGGCCGCCGGGCAGTATAGCCTGCGCTGGGACTTCGGCGACGGCAGCGCGCCGATGGTCGCCATTTCACCCACCCATGCGTTCGCGCAGCCAGGCACTTATAACGTCAATATTGACTATATGGACGCGTCGAGTCCCGATTGGGTACCTTCGTTCGACGGCGCGCAGATCCACGTGGTGGCGCCGGCAGCGCTGTTGCCCAGTCCGCCGGTGGCCCACATCGTGGCCTCTGCGACCTCGATCGCTACGCGGCAAAGCATCACCTTCGATGCCACCGGCTCGCATGCGCTGGTGGGCTCGCATCTTACCTATCTGTGGAACTTCAACGACTACTCTACCGCGACCGGTGCGCACGTGGCGCACGAATTTGACTTCGGCACCGGCAACACGTTTGTGGCGCTGCTCGTGACCGACGACCGCGGCGCCACGGCGGTGGCGCGCCTCAATATCGCCGTGGTGGCCAACCCGCAGCAACTGCCGACGGCCGCGCTGACGGCCAGCACCACGCAGCCACGCCAGGGGCAGAGCGTCAGCTTCGATGCCTCAGGCAGCACACCGGCGCTGGTGCCGGTGGGCGATCAGCTCGCCAGCTATAGCTGGGACTTCGGCGACGGCACGCCCCAGCAGACTACCCAGATGCCGGCGATCGCGCACGCCTTCGCCCAGCCAGGGCAGTACGCCGTGACGGTGCGGGCGATCGACCAGGCCGGCACGCCGGCGCAGGCCGGGCTGATGCTGACGGTGGGTGGACTGCCGGATGCCGTGGTCGCGGGTGGACCAAACTGGCTGCTGCTGGTGGGCATTGTGGTGGCGTTGTTGGCCGCGGCGGGCGGTGGCCTGTTCGCACTGCGCCAGCAGCGGCAGCGGGCGGCGCTGGCGCGCCAGCGGGTGGCGGCGGAAGAGCTGCGCCGCGCGCGACGTGTCCCGACGGGTGGCGTGCGTCCGGGCGATCCACGCTGGGGCGATCCGCGCGCTGGCGCGCGTGGCGGACCGCCTTCCCGCGCACGCGAGCGCGACACCAGCGGCGACGCGCGCGATCGACAGCGGCGACTACCGGGCGCGCGCTGAACCAGAGAGCGGCCTGTGAGATTCGCGCGGATCGCAACGTATATTTCCCCTGGGATGTCCGATCGGGCAACGCGCGCATCGGGCGTATCTACTGACCGGTCACGAATGACCCATACACCCCTACGGATAACGAGGCCGGAGGGCGTATCTCCATACGCCCCTACGAAGCTATCCTACCCATCTCATTTCGGCGAGCCTTTCAGCCGATAGGTGCCGGCAGCCTGCTCAACGGCTATACGGGACATGCCAGTTCGGGCGCGACGGCAGGATCGAGGTAGTCCTGACCCAGGCCCGCGAGCACGGTGGCGGGATCGACCGTGCGGTCGGGGGTGATGACCGTCACGCCGTCCTGGGGCAACACGGCGAGCGTGTAGGCGATGCCCCGCGCGGCGAGCTGGCGCGCCAGGCAGGGATGTGGATCGGCCAGAATCAGGATGAAGCTGGGCCGATCCGCCGCGGCAACGGTGGCCAGCGTGCCTGGCGGGCGCGGCAATCCCTGGTGGTAGACCTGGTCGTAGTAGTCGGCACAGGTGGTGGCGCCAGCGGTCTCGAACGTGACGACATTGCCGAGCCAGTGATTGCACCACGCCGCATGAATGTCGTGGGTGCGCAGATAGGTGACCAACTGCGCCGTCGTAGCGGGCACACGGTGATAGTACGGCGACTGGAAGGTCTGCGTGGGACTGGTGAAGCCATATGTGGCAGCCTGCAGCAGCCCCGCGAGCACGAGCACGACGACGAGGGTCTGCTCCCCGCCCAGCCAGAGGGCCGACGCCGCGCTGCCACCATCCGCCCTCTGGCCCTCCGCTCCTACGAGGAGAGGGGCGGGGGGAGAGGTCTGCCCGCGCAGCGCGGCGAACGCGGCGGGCAGCGCCAGCAGGGCCAGCAGCAGCAGCGGCTCGACGAGCACCAGCGGCACGCCATAGCGCCCGGCCAGATCTTTGGCGCAGCCGCCGGTCTGCGTCTGGGGCCAGGCCGAGGTGCCCAGGCAATAGATTGCCGTGACACTGGCGGCGAAGAGCAGTGGGAGTCCCAGGCGCAGCGGGACCGCGGCGCGGCGATAGACCAGCCACAGGCCGCAGCCGATGGCCAGCAGCGGCGGCAGCAGCAGCAGCAGGCGCACAGGCAGCAGCAGCGCGGATTCGGTGGGTAGCCGGCCATCCAGCACGTTGGGCGCGACGCAGGTGGCATAGCGGAATGAGATCGCCGCGGCGAGAAAGAGCCGGCCATGGCGCGCGGCGCCGCTGATGGCGCCGGTGACGGTGGGCTGGGTGATGTAGACGAGCAGATTGGCGCCACTGTTGCGCAGGGCGTAGATCCAGGCAGGCAAGCCACCAAGGGCCAGACCAGGCAGCAGGGCGAGCAGCGGTAGCACTAACGACGGCAGCGCGTGCACCGTCGTTTTGCCAGTGACGACGGGATCAGCGCGCGGGTCGCGCGCCGCGGCGGCGCTGGCCGCGTCCGGCGGCGCGTCGGGGCGTTCAGCGGGCGCGCGTGGTGCGGTGGGCACGCGCGGGTCCAGGCGTGCGGCGAGCCGCGGCGCGGCCAGTTGGAACAGCGCGGCCAGCAGCCAGATGGCGCTCGCCAGCAGAGCGTACACGATCAGTGGGTTGATCCAGATGCCCAGACCCGCGACCAGACCAAGGATGGCCCAGCGGCGCGTCAACTCCCAGCCGCCAGCGTTCGCGCGCAGGCGGTCCGCCAGCTCAGCGGCGCACAGCAGCAGGGCGAGGCTGACGAGGTAGATCTCGATCTGGCCGCCCCAGGCACGCAACTCCGCGACAGCGGCATACAGCGGCGGAATGCCGGCCACCAGCGCGGCCAATCCGGCCAGCAGCGGGCTGGTGGGGGCACTGGCCGGCAGCAGTGCGCGGGCCAGGCGGTAGGTGAGATAGACGAGCAGGGGTGAGAGCGCGATGGGCACCAGACGCAACGCCCAGGTGGTGGGGCCGAGCACCGCGATCACGGGGGCAATCAGGTAGGCTTCGAGCACGCCCATGTAGGCCTGACCATAGTAATAGATCGGGAACTGGCCGTGGAGGATGCGCTCGGCCTGAATGCCGACCATCGCTTCATCGCCGTCGATCATGGCGTGCGTATGGAGCACCAGCCAGACCCGCAGCGCGATGCCCAGCCCTGCCGCCAGCAGGGGCAGCGCCCACGGGCGCGCGGCGGCCAGGCGTGCGGCGCGGGCCAACTGGGCCGCCAGGACCGCGGATA
>DASYGC010000848.1:0-2589 GCA_036000225.1 Ktedonobacterales bacterium
GAGGAAGAGTTGATTTCCTATCTGCACGAGCGCGGTCTGACACCGGGCACGTCGCTCCAACTCGAGGCGCTACGCCCGGAGCAAGGTACGGCGGAGTTGCGGGTGGACGAGCGCCTGGTGACGGTGCCCGAGCGCGTGGCGTATGCGCTGTGGGTCGTGCCGGTGGTGGCGGAGGCCGAGCAGCCGGCAGGCGCATGAGGAATCGGGATGTGGACTCACCTGCCGATCGGACACTGCTTGCCAACAGGCGTGCGTCCGCATGCGCGCTGATGCGGCGCACGCTCAGAAAATGAACGGGATGAAGCGCTTGCTATGGCGCATGTAGTCCCTGTAGGGCTGGCCCAGCGCATCAACCAGTGCGCGCTCTTCCACCCTGACGCGATAGAGCAGACCGATCAGCCCACCGGCGAGCATAGCGACGAGGCTGGCCCAATTCGTCAGCGCCATTGCCACGCCGAGCAACATGATCAGGATAGCCGTGTACGAGGGATGTCGCACGAAGCGATATGGCCCTGACCGCACAACCGATTGCGTGGAGCGCACCGCAACTTCGAAGGTGAAGTATCGCCCCAGGGTGAAGATGGCCCACCAACGCAGCGCGGCACCGAGCACTATGACGACGATGCCGGCAAGCGTGACCTGGGGCCTGAGCCAGGGAATCGCCGCGCCCTTCCAGACGGCTGCCAGGACGCACGCCACAATCACACCGCCGCCGGTCACGAGACTCATCACCACCAATGACCCGCGATCTACCTGGCGCGCGGTGGGGTCGCGTTGGGGCCGCCATCTAGCGGCGCTGATGACCTCAGGGACGCGCGAGATAACGATGACACAGACGAAGGTGATGATATAGGCGGGCGCTGTGTAGATGAGCGGGAGCATGCAGCGGGTCCTTTCCTATTCCACGCGACGGTGGTCTGCGCAACAGACCTGGCGCCGAGCAGACTCGGTCCCGCTTCCGCTGCTGCCAGAGTGACCACTGCTTCTTTGCACCAGTATACCGAATCTGGCCAGTCGCCGTGTCCCTATCGAACGGTGCCTCACCCTGGCGCATCCTGCGCATAGGCGTGATAGACGCGCCGCATCCACGGAGCACCGTCATCAGGTCGAGACCCTGAACAAGTAAAGCGCTGCCGACTACCGGGCAGTTGGGTTATCGCCACTAAACTCATCTGGCTCGACCGATTCGTCAGACAGACCCTGATCCCATGCCAGCGAGTTGGCGCCAGCTAGCTGGCACCGATCTTGTTTGCATACTATTTCGCAGACTATGGCGTGTGGCTACGCGCCAGTTGGCTCGCTCAGCAACAGCGCATTGTGCTCGCCGAGCGCGGGCGCGCGCCGGGTATCGGGCTGCTCGTGCGGCGTCGCCAGCCCCGGCATGCGCACAGGGTAGCGCACGCCACGCACGCGCGGCGGCGCGGCGGGCCCGCCGGTGTCAGGGGCGGCATCACGCAGCAGCAGACCGCTGCCGGCGACAAAGGGGTCGGCGGGCGCGGTGGAGGGCGTGTTAACAGGCGCTATGGGCACATCCGCCTCCCTCAGCCGCGCCAGCCACTCCGCGCGCGGCAGGCGCGCGAACTCGGCGGCCAGCATCGCATCCAGCGCGGGCGCATCCGCCGAGCGCTGGGGGAAGGTCGCCCAGCGTGGATCGCTGGCGAGATCCATCCGCCCAAGCGCCGCGCAGAGCCGCTGCCAGAAGGCATCTTCAATGCAGCCCACCGTGAACGCCTGGCCGTCCGATCCGACGAAGGCGCGGTAGCCGCCGCCGCGCAAGAGAGGAGCGTCATCCACCACGGCGTCCTGGCCGGACTCGGCCAGGCGGCCGCTCACCAGAGCCAGCGCGGCGCCAGCCAGCGACGCGTCGAGATAGGCGCCGCGCTGGCCCGCGGGCTGCCGCGTGCGCCGCACGAGCGCGGCCAGGATGCTATTGGCGGCGAAGAGCGCCCCCGCGAGGTCGGCCATGGGCACGCTGCCCCAGTGGCGTGGCGCGGTGCCCGGTTGGTCGGGAGGATCCAGCGCACCCACGACGCCCAGATAGTTCAGGTCATGCCCCGGCAGGTCGCGCGCCGGCCCGGTCTGGCCGTAGCCACTGAGGGAGCAGTAGATCAGGTCAGGGTTGAGGCGTGCCAGATGCGCATAACCAGCGCCCAGTCGCTCGGCTACGCCGGGGCGGAACCCTTCGATGAACACATCCGCCGTGCCCACAAGCGCCTCCAGGTGCGCGCGCCCTGGCGCCTGGCGCAGATCGAGCGCGACGCTCAGTTTGCCGCGGTTGACCGCGGCAAACAGCGCGGGCGAGAGCTGGCGGGCGGGATCGCCACTGCCTGGTCGCTCAATCTTGATGACCTCGGCGCCCAGATCGGCGAGCAGTTGCGTGCAGTACGGCCCCGGCAACAACACCGTCAGGTCCACCACGCGCACGTCCGCCAGCGCCGCAGGGTCCGCCATGTTGCGCCTCGCTTTCACCACTCGGGCACAGCCGCCCCGCTCCGCCCCGTTCCGCATAGCTCTGGCTCAGTTCTATGGTAGCGATAGGGATAGGGGCGTGGCAACCTGTGCTTTGCGAGTTGACAGCGGCGCGCGCGT
>DASYGC010000849.1:0-1752 GCA_036000225.1 Ktedonobacterales bacterium
CGGAGATGCGGCGCGGGCGATGCCAGGGAGCCCGATCATCAGGCCGAGAGCCAGGGCGCAGTGACACTCACCGCGCGCGCCAACCACGCCAGGCGACTCTTGCCATGCTGGCCGCTCGATGTGCTATGCCGCGCTGGCCGCTGATCGCTCACCTGCGCATCCATTGCGCGCTCCTCATACCGGATAGCCGTGGCTGCCTCACAGGCGGGCCGCGCTGTCTCCTTCACCGCGAGCGGCCTGTCCGCCGCTCGGCCTCAATTGTAGCAGACGCAAGCAACTATCCGCCGTGCCCCAAGCCCGCGCGGGCTGGCGACATGCGGCGCGAGCGCATTTGTCCAGTCATTGCCACCATCTGATGCGCAATTCGGATGAACACTGGTGCCTCGCCTCGGAGCGACGCGATACCCGTAGCGCAGCGTCGCCATGAGCCGCGGCTGCTGGCGGATGCGTTCGGCGGGAACCACCTATCCACCGGCCCCTCCTCGCGTTAGCCCCACCACCCGCCCTCACCTTTGGTCATGGCTCGTATTCGGGGCCGTACTGCCCGCCGGCTAGCAGATCGCTGCCCGACCACATGCGCCCGAACACGCCCACCGCCTGGGTGGGCGTCATGATGTTGGGCTGGCAGCGATCCATGATCAGCGTTGGCACGAAGCGGATGCCGGCCAGCGTGGTGCCGCGCCAGTAGAGGTGGATCATGAAGCCTTCTTGCGTGGCCTCGGACCAGTCTTGATCGAAAATGAAGTTGGCCAGCGCATAGACGATCAGCTTGCCCTTGTACGACTCCATCGCCTGCACCCAGTGGGGATGCGAGCCCAGCACCATATCGGCGCCGGCGTCGATGGCGGTGTGGCTGATCTGCTGTTGATACTGGGTCGGATCTTTGGTGTATTCGATGCCCCAGTGGAAGTAGGGGATCACGATGTCGGCCTGCGCGCGCGCCACGGCGATATCCTGTGGCAGGGTATCGGTGTCGATGTACGCGATGCCGGGCGAGTCGGGACCGGCGTAGGGTCCGCCAGGGGGGATGTTGTTGTAGCCCAGCAGGGCGATGCGCACGCCCTTGACGGTGTGGACGTAAGGCGCGCGCGCCTGGGCGACGTTGTTGCCACCGCCGAAGACGGCGATGTTGTGCCGGTTCAAGTTGCCGAGCATATCCACGAACGCCGCGTCGCCGCCATTGTTGGAGTGGTTGTTGGCGACGGTGACGGCCTGGATGCCGGCGTAGACCAGCCCATCCACCGCTTTGCTCGCGGTGATGAAGGTGAAGGTCGAGGGATCGGTGGGGATCGGCACCAGATCGCTGATGGTGCACTCTAGGTTGGCCACGCGGTAGTCGGCGCTCATGAACTCGTCGCGCACCTTGCGATAGGGATAGAGATAGTCGTTGTATGCCACCATTTTGACATTGACGCCGCGGCCCAGGATGATGTCGCCGCTGACGACCATATCCAGCGTCGCGGTGGCGCCCGCCAGCAACGGCGACAGCCAGCCGGCCAGCGCCCGCGCGTTGAGTCCCCGCGTCGCCAGCGCCTGGGCCACCCCCAGCTTCAGCGTCAGCGGCGGGAAGATGTACTTCGTTGGGTCGCCACGTCCCTGCGCGGGGTAGATGCCGTCAATGCCCAGGTTGCGCGCCGACCAGCCCGCCAGCTCCACCGGCGCCAGCGCCAGACTGCCTGGCTGGCTGCTCAGCTTGCTCAGCAGGGCATCCGCGGTGGCAACTGACTGCGCGCCGCTGGCGAAGTTGAGGCC
>DASYGC010000850.1:0-1876 GCA_036000225.1 Ktedonobacterales bacterium
GCCCCCCGCGCAGCGCCAGGGTGGCCATGTTGGGGGAGAAACTGTAGTTGGTATAGAGCGCGACGCCGGTGCCGCCGACCGGTCCAGGTCCCTGGTAGCAGGGCAGGAAGTAGGCGATGCCGGTGGTGGGATCGCGCAGCGCGTCGAGTGCGAGCCGCAGGGTGTCGGGATCGACGGCCACGTCGGCATCCATCGAGCCGATCACTGCGTAGCGCGCTTCGCGCCCGGCGACGGCGAGGTTGTGCTGCTTGCCCATGCGCGCGCCGGCAGGTCCCGTCAGGATCACGCGAATCGCGCGTGTCGGGTGCTGGTCGCGCACGCGGGCGCAGATGGAGTAGGCCGGGTCCTGATCGGATTCCAGCGCGAAGAGGAATTCGACCTCGCCCGGCAGATCGGAGGAGACCAGCGCATGCAGGTGCGCCGCGGTGTGCGGATCGGCGCCCTTGATGGGGACGATCAGCGAGAGCGACGGGAGCGCGCCGGAAGCTGGCACCGATGTCGGGGATGCGGCGGCGGCACGAAAGCGCGGCAGCAGCGCCGCGATCGTCAGGGCGCTGCTCAGCACGCCGAACGCGCTGATGCCGAGCAGCACCCAGTAGGGCAATTGATAGAGCGTCATCGCACGCTACTTCACGCCCAATCGCTGGCCGAGCGCCAGATATTGGGCGCGGATGGCGGGGGGCAGGTGATCGCCGAACGGTTCGAGGAATGTGCCCAGATGGTGCCAGTCCTGGTGCCACTCCTGGGGATTGACCTCCAACAACTGGTTCACCGTGTCGGGCGCGAGATCGAGGCCAGCCAGATCGAGCGACTCGGGGGTAGGTACCAGGCCGATGGCCGTCTCGCGGGCGGCCGCCGTGCCGCGCACGCGATCGAGCATCCAGCGCAGCACGCGTACGTTCTGCCCGAAGCCCGGCCACAGGAACTGTTTGTTGGCGTCGCGGCGGAACCAGTTGACATGGAAAATGGCGGGCGGATGCGCTATGGCGAGGCCCATCGCGAGCCAGTGGCCGAAGTAGTCGCCCATGTTGTAGCCACAGAAGGGCAGCATGGCCATGGGATCGCGTCGGATCACGCCCACTTTGCCGGTGGCGGCGGCGGTCGTCTCGGAGGCCATGCTGGCGCCGACGAACACACCATGCTCCCAGTCGCGCGCCTGGAAGACCAGCGGCGCCGTGCGCGAGCGACGCCCACCAAACATGATGGCCGAGATGGGCACGCCCTGGGGGTCCTGCCAGTGTGACGAGATGGAGGGACACTGGCTGGCCGGCGCGGTGAAGCGCGAGTTGGGATGCGCCACCGGGCTGTCGCCCGGGCGCCACTCGTTGCCGTGCCAATCGAGGGTGCCGGCGGGCGGAGTCGCCTGGTCGGGGTTGATGCCTTCCCACCAGGGGTCGCCACTGGGGGTCAGGCCGACGTTGGTGAAGATGCTGTTGCGCGAGAGCGCGGCGATGGCGTTGGGATTGGTCTGCTGGTTGGTGCCTGGCGCCACGCCGAAGAAGCCATTTTCCGGATTGACGGCCCAGAGCCGGCCGTCTTGGCCAATGCGCATCCAGCAGATATCGTCGCCGACCGTCCAGACACGATAGCCCTGCTCCGCCAGTGGCGAGACGAGCATGGCGAGGTTGGTTTTGCCGCAGGCGCTGGGAAACGCGCCGGCCATGTAGGTGATCTCGCCCGAAGGGTCCTCCAGGCCAAGGATCATCATGTGCTCGGCCATCCAGCCCTGCTCGCGCGCGATCCAACTGGCCAGACGCAGCGAGAGGCACTTCTTGCCCAGCAGCGCGTTGCCGCCATACCCCGAATTGATGCTCCAGACCAGACGTTCTTCGGGAAAATGCAGGATATAGAGATCGGCGCGGTTGAGGGTGCCGAT
>DASYGC010000851.1:0-1566 GCA_036000225.1 Ktedonobacterales bacterium
AGCGCCTGGCCGAGCAGCGGCACGGCGAAGATCGCGGTGAGCACGGGCTGGCCCAGCAGCGTCACCGAGACGACAGACGCCGGCATGTGACCCAGCGCGTAGTTGATGGCGAGCCATCCCGCTACCTGTGAGATGAGGCCGAGCGCCAGCAGCGCGAGATACGCGTGTCCGGAGAAGCCCCAGAGCGCGCGGTGCGCCCCCAGGTTGAAGAGCAGCAGCAGCGCGGCGCCGACCAGCGCGGGAATCCACAGCGATGAGACCGTGTCGAGGTGGACGCGCAGCCGCTGGGTCGCCAGCATATAGCCGGCGTAGGCGAAGCCCGCCACTGCCGCCAGCAGATCGCCCGCGCCGCCATTCGAGTGTGCCAGCACGTCGCGTCCGGCGATGATCGCCATACCGGCCAGCGCCAGCGCCAGGCCCGCCCAATACTCGCGCCGCAGCCGCTCGTGGAAGAGCAGCAGGGCGCCCAGGCCGACGATGATCGGTGCGTCGTTGCCCAGCAGCGTCGCCGTCGCCGCCGAGGTCAGAAAGAGCGACGTGTTCCAGAGCGCGAGGTCCAGCGCGAAGAAGACACCGGCTCCGGCCGCCAGCAGCCAGACCGCGCGTGGCAGCGGTGTCGCCCGTCGGCGCAGGCTCCGGCCGAACGGGATCGCCAGCACGACGGCGGCGATCGTCACGCGGTAGAAGGCCGAGACGGTGCCTGGGACGCCGGCCCAGTGCGTGAAGATGGCGGAGAGCGCGATGCAGACCACCCCGAAGGCCAGCGAGAGATAAATGCGTAGCCGCGTGACCGCGATGGGCTGGGCCGCCGGGACGCTGAGAACCGTATCCGCCATTGTTCGACCTATTCTTTCCGCTCGCGCAGCCGCCGCGCGAAGGCTTCGCGTTCGAGTGTCGCCGCGACTGTACTAGGCCTCGCCGTGTGTCGGCTCGACCGCCAGCGACGGCGCCACGGCGATTCCACCTTGCCCACGCCGCGCGAAGAGACGTTTGCCAATCGTGCCGTTCGTGACCATCGTGCCGACGAGCACCAGCGCCAGCCCCGCCAGCGCGTTCCACGAGATCGTCTCGCTGAGGAAGATGGCTCCCCAGACGAGCGCCGTGCACGGCAGCAGATAGGTGACGAGGATCGTGCGCGTCGCGCCGACGTTGCGTATAAGCCAGAAGTAGAGCAGATACGCGATGGCGGGTCCCATCACGCCGAGGGTAATGACGGCCGCCAGCGCCTTGGCTGAAGGCATATGCGTCGGCAGCCCGCTCGCCACCGCGACGGGGATACTCAGGATGAGCGCGGAGCCTTGCATTGTGATCGGCCCGACCAGCATCGCCGAGCCACCGAAGCGCCGGCTGAGCAGCGCGCCCACGCCATACGACGCCGCCGCGACAAGCACCGCCAGCTCGCCGATGATGCGCCCAGTCGTGCCACCGACGTTGAGAATCGTCGGGCCGACCAGCACCGCGACGCCCAGGAATCCCAACGCCACACCCGCCCCGCGCCGCGGCGTCAGCGACTCGCGCGCGCTATCTGGCCACCAGTTCGCCAGCAAGACGGTGAAGAGCGGCGTG
>DASYGC010000852.1:0-3534 GCA_036000225.1 Ktedonobacterales bacterium
GCCACGATGACACAGAGCAGGGCCAGCATCGTCTGGAAGGCATCTTCCGCCGGGGCGCGCAGCGGTTGGCCGATGCTCTGCGAGATGACGACGCCGCCGAGTGCCGCCAGGCTGAAGACACTGAAGAGTAGCACCGCGCCCGCTGGAGGCGCCGTGATGGGCAGCGCGGTGGGCCAGGGCGGGCGCAGGCGGGCGACCCAGAACAAACACCACCCGATCCCCGCGATCAGCAGCACATAGCCCATCTGGATCAGCAGGTGCCCGAAGTTATCGTGTTCCACCTCGTTGACCACCACCACGAGGCCGCCCGCGCCCGCCAGCAGACCGAGTACCCACGGGCTGGCCGTGCCGCGCTGCACCGTTGCCACGACGGCGCCGGAGAGCTTGATACCCCACTCAGCCAGGTCGGTGGCAGCCCAAAAGACGACGAGGTCCAGAAACAGCACCAGGCCGTTGGACTGAAAACTGATGTCGGTGGTGGTAAAGCGGGTGGCCAGCGCCGTACCCAGACTGAGATTCGTCAACCAGACGGCAATCTCCAGGACATAGTAGAGCACGACCATGCCAGCGGTGATTACGACGGTGCGGGTGGGCCAGGCGGTCGCGGGCGGCGATGCGGCTACCGCCGCCGCGCCCGCACGGCGGCGCGCCAGCGACGTACGCACGGCCCAGGCCCAGAACGCCAGCAGAATGCCCACCTGCGTCAGACGGAACCCGACCTCCAGCACCAGGCCCAACGACCACGCGCCAGATGTCGTGAAGGTCACCGACAGATCAACGACCGGCATGATGCCCAGCACCAGAGTGCTGACGGCGACGACGGGGTAACGGATGTACCAGACGGCGCCTAGCGCCCCAGCGAGCACCAGAGTCCAGCCGATCACCAGCGCCAGTGCCATGAAGCTGAAGATGAGGAGAGGCGCCTGGAGCGGCAAGCCAGTGCTGGTGACGCCGGCGGGGACCACTGGCTGGGGTAATGCGCTTGTCAGCAGCAGCAGCGCGACCAGCGCCAGCAGCGCGAGCGTAAGCCGGACGACGGCCTTCTGCGCGGGTCCCATGTCTTCGAGCGCGATCAAACGGCGGCGAAACGCGGCGAACAGGCGCTCCTCGCCCGCATCGCCTTCAGCGGAGTTGGGCGGTTCCGCCGCGTCCAGCGGGAGATGCGTGGCGGCGACCAGTGCGACCGGGGAACTCTCGGCCGTGGCGGGGTCGGACGGTGGTTCCCGCATTTTTAGGCGCCTCCGATGCTAGCAGGGTCGCCGATCAGTCCGATCCTCCAGGCGAGGCGAACGCGCCAGCGTAGGGCACCATTATAGCGGGATGTGAAGAGCGGGGCAACAGGAGCGGTTACGCGCCGCTCGCCAGGCGGCCGCCGTCCACGGGGATGGTCGCGCCGGTGATGAAGGATGCCTGATCGGAGCACAGCCACACGACGGTCGCGGCGACCTCGTCGGGCTGGCCGAGGCGGTGGAGTGGAACGTGGACGGTTATCTGCTCACGGCGCTCATCGGTGAGCTGCGCGAGGCGGTAAGTGGCGATGGGGCCCGGTGCCACGACGTTGACCCGGATGTTGCGCTGCGCGTAGTCGAGGGCGGCGGTCTTCGTCAGGCCGATGATGGCGTGCTTGGCGGCGACATAGCCGGCGATGCCAGGAACGCCGTTCACTCCGGCGGTGGAGGACATGTTGACGATGGCCCCGCCGCCCCCGGCGAGCATGGCCGGGATCTCGGACCGCATCGCCAGGAAGACGCCGCGCAGATTGACCTGGATGGCGCGGTCGAACTCCTCGATTGCAATCTCGGCCAGTGGAGTGGGCATATGGCCCGCGCCGGCGTTGTTGAAGGCGGCATCCAACCGACCATAGGCATCGAGCGTCCGCCGCACCAGCCGTTCGATGGCGGCGGGGTCGCCAACATCGGTGGGCACGGCGAGCGCCTGGCCTCCGGTCGTCTGGATCTCGCGTGCGACGTCGGCGAGCGCTCGCTCGTCGCGCGCGGCGAGCACGACCGTGGCGCCGGCCTGAGCGAAGGCGCGTGCGGTGGCGGCGCCAATGCCCCGGCTCGCGCCGGTGACGATGGCAACTTTGCCGCTCAGAAGCGGCGCGGTCGAGTGTGGCGTGGTCATGAGATCTCCTTGGATGCGAACAGCAGAATGTACTTCAATGAACTCCTCAGTTTCCGCGCCGCGCGCGGTGGCGAATCTCTTGTCCTCGCCAGTGACCGTGGCGTCGCACTTTATGCGCTCTCTTGCTCCGGCTCCCGCGCCAGCGCGGCCGGACCGATGGCACGGTGATGCAACGGGGAGGAGAGCACGATCGAGGTATTTGACGCGCCGTAGGGTGTGAGCCGAGCGATCAGCGCTTGCAGGTGCTCCACTGAAGAGACGACGGCGGTCAGCGTCATGCAGTCATCGCCCGTCACGTCATGGCATTCGATGATCTCAGGGCAACCCTTGATGATCGCGATGATATGCGCGTACGGCTCTCGCGTCGCCTTGAAGCGAATGATCGCGGTCAGTCCCAGACCCAGTTTCGCCGGATTGACTGCCGCGTGATAGCCGGTGATGATCCCCGCCGCTTCCAGCCGCCGAATGCGGTCGGCCACCGCCGGCGCCGTCAGCCCCACGCGTTTGCCCAGGTCGGCATACGAGCCGCGCGCATTCTCCTGCAGCGCGCGGAGCAACTCCCATCCGGTGTCGTCGAGCAGCTTCTCGGCATCGTTAGTCATTAGCCCACATCACTTTCACTTGATGGGAAACCTGGCATTTCTACCTTGGAAAATCCGTTCAATTCCGCAGTACTCTTTACTATCATAGTATCACATGTTGGTGCGGTAATCGAAGGGACTGATCATGGCGACGGCGACAGCGACAGCGACCACACCGGGGTTGCGCAAACATCTTACCTTGACCGACGGTTTCGTCCTGTACACCAGCGCGGTTCTGGGGCAAAGCCTGATCGTGCTCCCCTCGATTGCCGCGCGACAGGCGGGACCGTGGTCCATTCTCATGTGGGCCGCGCTGGCGGCGGTGTCGTACCCCCTGGCGCGCATCATGGCCGAACTGGGCGCGCGCTACCCATCGGCCGGCGGCGTTATCACGTTCATCAGCCACGGCCTGGGGCAGCGCGCTGGCTGGCTCACCGGCACCCTGTATCTCGCGGCGATCGCGGTGGGTGGGCCAGCCTCGGCGCTGATCTTCAGTGAGTATCTTGGCCAGCTCGTACCGCTGCCCGCGCACGGAAACTTCCTGGTCGCGGCGATGGTGCTGGCGGCGCTGGTCGTGGGCAACTGTTTCGATGTGTCGCGGGTGATGCGCTTGCAGCGCTGGGGATTCTTCGTCTGCCTGGCCGCGATCACGGCGGCGCTGCTGCTCGCGCTGCCGCAGGTCACGCGGGCCCGGCTCACCGATGTCCGCGGCTACGACCTGGCGGGCGTGGCGGCGACAGGCCTGATCTGTTTCTTCGCCTTCGTTGGCTGGGAAAATGCCGCCTTCTCGGGGGAGGAGTTTGCCGACCCGCGTACGCTGCTCAAGGCG